>CAKVCR010000206.1 GCA_934725835.1 uncultured Odoribacter sp. | reverse complement strand
GAGGAAGCTCCTATATGGCATTCATTGGAAGTGCCCAATGGTGGTGAGTATTCATTGCAACTGGCTGATGGTAGCCGGGTATGGTTGAATTCGGCTTCGTCGTTGTCGTATCCTACTTATTTTACCGGTGATGAGAGACGAGTGACGGTATCCGGAGAGGCATTTTTTGAAGTGACCAAAGATGCTAAGCGTCCTTTTGTGGTGAATATCGGGGAGGTGTCAATCACTGTGCTCGGAACATCTTTCAATATATGTTCTTACCCTGAAGATAAAGTGGTGGTGACTACTTTGAACGAAGGTAAGATAAGGTTGACAGCCGGAGGACAGGAATTGGAGTTATTGCCGGATAAACAGGCTATATTCAATAAAGAAAGCGGGGATATAAAAGTGAAAAATGTGGACGCTTCGATGTATTCAGCATGGCTGAAGGGTGTATTTGAGTTTGAAAATCTTTCTTTGGATGTACTTACCAGACAATTGGCCAGATGGTATGATGTGAATTTTGTATTTACTGATTCAGAATTGGCAAGTAGAAGATTTACAGGAGGTATCAGAAAATACAATTGTCTGTCTGTATCGCTTGGATATATTTCAGGTACAACCAATGTTGATTTTGAGATTGTAGGTACTACCGTGTACGTCAGAAAAATGGAAAAAAAGAAACAAAGATAAATAGTATTGACTATGAAGGTGAAGCAGTTGTCGTTTTTGTTGTTTACTGTGTTTATGATGGTGAATGTGTCGGGCACGTTTGCGCAAACAGTAAATTTAAATTTGAAAGAGATAAGTTTACGTGAGGCTTTTCGTGTTTTGAAGCAGCATACAGGCTATCTGTTTATGTTTAATGAAGAGGAAATTGACAAGGAGGTCCGTGTGTCGATATCCGGAGAGTCTATTCCTTTTGAACGGGCTATGGAGTCTATTTTGAAAGGGTTGCCCTATAAATGGACTTTGGAAGATAAAACGGTAGTGATTCGTCCTGTAAAACAGGAACAAAAGGAAAGTGTAACCATTTCAGGTCTGGTGACCGATCAGCAAAAGAGGCCTTTACCCGGAGTAACCGTGGTATTGAAAGGTTCGCAAATCGGGGTGTGTACAGGAATAGAGGGAATATACTATCTTACGCTAAGTGGAAAACAGCAGACTCTGGTCTTTTCTTTTGTCGGAATGGAGACGAAAGAGGTGGTATGGAACGGTGAAGAAACGTTGAATGTTATGCTGAAGGAGTGTCCTCTGGCTTTGGGTGAATGTGTTGTAACAGGTTATCAGACTATTGATAAAAGGAAATTGACCAGTTCTATTACAACTGTCAATGCGGAGGATCTGACGTTTAAAGGAGCATTGACCGTCGATCAGATGCTGGAAGGGAAAGTGCCCGGTCTGTTGTCTATGAATTTGAGTGCTACTCCGGGAGCTGCCGCCAAGATGCGCTTGCGTGGTTCGTCGACTTTTACAGGTACGAGGGAACCGCTGTGGGTTATTGACGGTGTGATATATGAAAATCCTGTGCCATTGACCGCTGACGAAATCAATAGTTGGGATAATGTGAATCTGATTGGAAATGCCATCACCGGTTTGAATCCTCAGGATATCGAGCGGATTGACGTACTGAAGGATGCATCGGCTACCGCCATCTATGGAACAAGGGCATCCAATGGTGTCATCGTAGTGACAACAAAGACCGGAAAAGTAGGAAAAACAAGATTGAACTATAGTGTAAACACTCAGTTTACCAGGCGTCCGAATTACAATGATTTTGAATTGATGAATTCCAAAGAGCGTGTGCATGGATAGAGGTCTTTATTTTACGTATACACCGCAACGTATAGGTTATGAGGGATTGATGATGGATTATTGGGATAAGAAAATTGATTTCAGCGAATTCCAGCAGAAGGTGTCTGAGATGGAGATGGTCAATGCCGACTGGTTTGATGCACTGTATCGCAATGCGTTTAGTCACGACCATAATTTGAGTCTGTCGGGAGGTTCTTCCAATACGAAGTATTATTTTTCATTGGGATATTCCAGTAACAAAGGTGCGGAAATCGGAGCTGATTTGTGGCGTTTGACAGCCAGAATGAATCTTTCTACCCAGGTGAGAGAGAATATATTGGTGGATGTACGTTTGAGCGGTTCTGTCCAGGATGCGGATTACAATCCGGAGGGGTATTCTACTTTTGATGCGGCTTACTATACAAACCGTACGATTCCGGTGAGAAATGCCGATGGTTCGCTTTATTATGTTGACAAAGAGGTAAACAGGGACAATACAACCCAGGAAGTGAAATATGCCGGCTATAATATTTTGAACGAATATGCAAATGGCGGACAGAGTGTGATAAATAAAAGTCTGAACCTGACAGCCTCTTTAAATTGGGAATTGTTGCCCAATTTGCGGTATGCCGGTATGGTCGGGTTGACCTCAACAACCAATTCAACGGAAAACTGGATGGGCGAAAATACATATCAGATAGCTGAAATGCGCATGTCTGCATATGGCGAAACACTGACGGGAAATGTGGCGACAGGTTCTATTATTGAGGGTGGAACCTATTCAAATACGCTGATGAACCAATATGCATGGACGGTAAGAAATCAGCTGAATTATAATTTTGACATCCATAATACCCACCATTTTAATATTGATTTGGGACAGGAGGCAAAGTCAACGATTTACAGAGGAACGGCAAGTGGATTATTCCCCGGTTATATGCCTGAGCAGGGTAAGACATTCGTTATGTTTCCTTATGATATAAACGGTTCCGGGTATAAGTACTACCGTGCAATTCAGAAATGGTTTCTCTCTTCGGATGGTGTTTTTCCGACACTGACAGACAGGAAAGATAATACGATGTCATTTTACGGTACGTTCACCTATACATATCAGAATCGTTATTCTTTGAATTTTAATATCCGTAATGACGGCTCGAATCGTTTTGGACAGTATAATAATGAAAAGTTCAATCCGGTATGGTCTGTTTCCGGAAGATGGAATATTAATGAGGAGGCTTTTGCTTCGGATTGGAAATGGTTGGATGTATTGGCCTTGAGAGCATCCTATGGATATCGGGGCAATGTTCCCAATGAGAGTCCTTATCTTTTGATTATGCGACCGAAGACAGAAAGCGTGAGCGGTGAATTGGGGGCTATGGTAGACCGGTTTCCTAATGCCAATTTGAGATGGGAGAAGACTTCCACTATCAATGCCGCTTTGGATTATTCTTTCCTGAATGGTGCTATTACCGGTGCTTTAGAGTATTATACCAGCAGGTCTGTGGATTTGATAACTTCACGTCCGGTGTCGCTTGTAAATGGTATGTATTCCATGAGTATCAATGACGGAAAAGCAAAGAATACCGGTTGGGAATTCAGTATTTCGACCAGAAATATTGATTGTAAGAATTTTAAATGGAAGACCTCTTTTTCGTATTCAAGAAACAAGAATGTGGTGAATCGAGGTATGAAGGGACAGACTGTAGTATCGAATACCTATGAGAGTTATGTAAATGGAACCGTAATCACGGAGGGTGAGTCTGTAGATGGCTTTTATTCCTACCAGTTTGCCGGTTTGGACCAATATGGTTTACCCCGATTCAAGGGTTTGACAGGTTACGCAGAGGGGACTTCGGATGAGGATTTTCTGAAGGGAGTATTTACCTATTCCGGTTCAAGAGTGCCGTTGGCGTATGGTAGTTTTTCTACGGAATTTCAATGGAAGCGTTTGAATTTACGAGCAGAGTTTAATTATAAACTGGGTGGACATGTACGAATGTTGAAGTTGTATAAAAACAGCAGCTCATCAGAGAGCAATGCAGCCCTTCCTTTCCCTGAAGATAATTTGAACAGAGCCTTTGTATCCAGATGGCGGAAAGCCGGAGATGAAGCCAGAACGTCTATTCCGGGCTTGACGAATGTCTCGCTGGATTTGCCGGATCCCCGGATGGTGACGTTGACGGATGCGAACCGTCGTAATTATACGGAGGTAGACAGAGCTTTTTATTCCATTGCGGGTCCTGTCTCCAATACCGGATGGTATATGTATGACAATTCGGATTTACGGGTAGCAAAGTCGGATTATATACGCTTCCGTTCGATTTCACTGGGGTATGATATACCGACACGTTGGTTTGAGAAAGCAGGAATTTCGTATGCAAGAATAGATTTTTCGGCACAGAATATTGCGGTGTTTGTCTTTGATAAAAAATTGAAAGGGCAGGATCCGGAACAGGTGGAATCGGTGGGTATGCCGGTATTGCCGACATTTAATCTTGGTTTAAGTGTGTCATTTTAAAAGTTGGGTGGTATGAAAAGAACAGTATTATATCTTTTGACATTGTTGATTGCCGGATGTAGTAATTTTCTGGATGAAGAGAATCAGGATTTGATAATTCCCCGTACGGTAGATCATTATAAAGCTTTGTTGCATAGGGAAGCATTTATCCAGAATATCCAGAATATCTATACGGATTTGATGACGGACGATATAGAGGAGAATGACGCCGCTATAACAAAGGACAAGAATCTGTATAAAAGCATGTATACCTGGCAGCGTGATATAGAATTGGATGGAGATAATCAACCTTCGGATGTGAACAACACCTGGACAAAATTGTATAAGTTGATATTGTATGCCAACTATGTGGAAGAGAATATAGAAAAGGCGGAAGGTTCTGAAAGTGAAAAACGGGCAATCCTTGGTGAGGCTCATTTTATCAAGGGCAAGTCGTATTTGGAGCTGGTCAATCTGTATGCGTCTCATTATGTCCCCGGAAACGCAGACAAGCAGATAGGTGTACCCATTCGGAAAGGTACCGGCGTGGAGGAGACATACGGTCGTTCAAGTGTGGCGAAAGTCTATAAGATTGTCGTGGAAGAGCTGAAAGCTGCCATTGCAGATTTTAAGGCATCAGGTGTCAAAAATTCGTTGTGGCATCCCAATGAAGCAGCAGCCTGTCTATTGTTATCCAGAGCCTATCTGTATATGTACGATTATGAAGCCAGTGCAGAGATGGCTTCAGAAGCGATTCGTTTGTCGGGAGGACGCCTGTGGAATTTGAACGACCAGAAAGGGGTTTTCGTGAATACAATAAATCCGGAGATTCTTCACACTTATGGAGATAATTCCAGTTTGTGTATAGCATCATCGATTGTTGTTTACGATCCGACTCCTTTGATTTATTCAGGTAGTAATACGCAGACCTATCGTCCGTCAAAGGGTTTGATGAATAGTTTTTTAGAGGGAGATTTGCGTAGAGAGCAGTATG
>CAKVCR010000205.1 GCA_934725835.1 uncultured Odoribacter sp. | reverse complement strand
GGGAGTATACTTATTCAGGTTCGACTGCGAGTAGTCGATATTCCCTGATGCCGAGAATGTCAATCCCTTAAGAAACTCATACTCAAGGAAAGCCGTCACCATTGCACGATAATCGTCCGTGCGATCCTTGATTCCCAGGACAGACTTTTTCCATTCTGCCTCCAATTCCTTCGTGGCAGGCAACACGGTAAGCTGCTGTGACGGATTCACAGACAATCCCTCGTAGCGGGTATGCTTGGATGAAGCCGATGACGAGGAGCGATTCATTGTCCGGTCCACATAAGAGAGATACACACGCGTATCCATCCTCAATTTCGGTGTGAATTGTGCTGTCAGGTTCGATATCAGGTTCGCACGTTTGTATCCGCTGTTAATCATAATTCCCTGCTCGTCATAATATCCGAGTCCCACCATATAACGGAAACGCTCCGTACCTCCTACAGCCTGCACATTTGCATTGACCACCTTGCTCCTGCGAAAAGCATACTTCCACCAGTTTGTACTATTATTGTAATAAGGGTCCAGACTATCCTGCAATGAATGTATCAGGCTCGGCGAACCCCAGTAACCATTCCCCCAAAACTGGTCGTAGATACCGTTTCCATTGTTATACACGTCCTCGTACGAAGTAGGGACGTGATACTTTCCTGTCGCCCAATCGTAATAATTATTCTTGATATTCCTCCGGAATTTAAGTTCCAACCATCTCTCCATGCGTCCGCCCGTCTGCTCGGGATATTCCATCAATTGCGATATCGAATAAGAAGCATTTGCCGAGAACTTGGCTTCACCTACCTTTCCCTTCTTCGTTGTAACAAGAATCACCCCATTACCTGCACGACTACCGTAAATGGATGCCGCAGCCGCATCTTTCAACACCTGCACCGATTCAATCATACTCGGGTCAAGGTCTGCCAGCGTATTCGTTCCGGTCACCGGTGAGACAAACGAGTACATCGGCACTCCATCCACCACCCACAACGGCTGACCGTCACTCGCACCGTCCACCAACAGAGAGTTGAACCCCCGCACAGCAATCACCGCTGCGCTACCCGGAGCTCCAGACTGCTGCACGATGTTCACACCTGCCAATCTTCCCTGCAGCATATCTGCGATACTTGCCGCCGGCAATTCCTTCATTTCTTCTGCCGTCACAGTCGAGATTGCACTCACCATCTCTCGCTTATTCTGCGTACCGTAGGCACGGACCACCACTTCGTCCAACTTGGATACATCTTCCGTCAAGGTGATACGCAACGTATCCAGTGCCGTCTTCTCGAAAAATTCCACTTGCCGCTTCTTAAAACCGACAGAAGAAAATTCCAGCGTTCCCCTCAACAGAGGTAAATCCAATGCAAACCAACCTTTCTCGTTTGTAGCCGTACCAATGGTGATACCGACAACTCTCACCGTCACCCCAGGCAACGGTTGCTTGGCTGCATCATATACAAAACCTTTCACCCGAACAAACTTTCTCTCGGGTTCCTGCTGAGACACCACCTTTATGATTACCAGATTATCATCAAAAGAAAACGACATTCCCAGACGAGGCAACAAATCTTTAAGCACCGCTTCCAGCTCCTGATTCTCAGCACTGACACTCACATTTCTCCGGGTCTCCACTTCCCTGTGATTATAGAGAAAACTATAACCCGATTGTCTTTCCAATTCTTGAAAAACCTTTTCCAATGTCACGTTTTTCAACTCCATTGAAATTCTCGATTGCCGAGCACTCACTGCAGCCTGAACCTGCATCAAGCTGCAAATCAATAAAATAAATACGACTTTCATCCTCATCATCCACTTAGGGACAAGAATTCGCCCTCCGGCTCTTGTCTGATTCGACTTTTTTTTCATACTTTTATACGTTAGAATTTCACTTTGCACGTCGGTCAAGATTGCCACACCCTGCCGCGTGCTTTAACTAAAAAGCTGTTCCACCTCCGTGCGAACGGCTTTTTTTTACTTTGTTGTTATAAAAACATTATTCCCTTTTATATCAAACACCACATCTCCGGTCTGCTCGAATTTTTCCAGCATCATGCGGGTATCCTCATACCGCTTCACTCTTCCCGTAAACTCTACATATTTCGCACTCTCATTCCTGTAGAACACATTCAATCCATACCATATAGATAGTGTCTCCATTATCTCCTCCAACGTCGTCTGCCGGAATTTATAATACCCGTCTTTCCACGAAACGTATGATTCAGTATCCACCCTCCTCACATCCATTGCCTGATTATTCTTGTCATATACAAACTGCTCTCCCGGCACGATCTGGAAACTCCTGCCGGCACATGCCACCTCCACACTTCCCTCTACGAGCGTTGTCGCCACCGTTTCCAATCTATCATAAGCCTTCACGTTAAAAGAGGTCCCCAACACCTTCACTTCCATCGCTCCTGCATGCACCAAAAACTCACGGGCGCTGTCTTTTGCCACCTCAAACCACGCCTCTCCTTTTAAGAAAACCTCCCTTCTGACCTTCCCGAACCTCTCCGGATAACGCATTTCCGAACCGGAGTTCAAAAACACCTTTGTCCCATCCGCCAAAACAAGCTGGAATCTCTCCCGCGCAGGGACCGTCAACGTATTATAAACAATCTCCTCCGACGCCTCTTTGCTTTCGATTCTCGAATATACCAACGTCCCCCGTTTATTCATAACCTGCGACATCGTACCTCCCTCTATCAATCTGTTCGTATCCCGTCTCAACGGCACGCTTTCTCCATCTCCCAATGTCAACATCACCTGCCCGACTCCCTGTCCGAACATCTCTTCCTCCTCCCCGACTCCATTCTCTCCCGATTTCATCCACAACATCATCCCGACACCGAGCATCAACAACACCCCCGCCACGCTCGCCCTGAACGACCACCTCCTCATCCGCCGCATCTTGCCCTGCCGTATCGTCATCTTCTTCCGGAACTCGCCATCCAGCCTCTCATAGGCCTTCTCCCTGTCCAACCCTCCTTTCTCTCTCACCAACTTCACCACCTCACCCAATTCACCCACCACAATCCTATACATTCTCTCGTTCCCTTCCCTCTCTTCCCGCCATCGGTTCACCCTCTCTCTCTCCTCTTCCGTCACATTCTCCCCGGCTATTTCTGCCGCTATGATTTTTAATATTTCATCTTCCATACTCCTTGTTTTACACATATAACACCGCCACCCGTCAAATCATGTGACAGGAAATTCCATTTTTTTCTCAAAAAATTGCAACAATCATATTCACATCGCCAATTCCGGCGACATTACCCTCTGATTATTCCGATTTTCTAAAGCATAACAATAATATGGTAAACAAGTGTTCCCCCAGTTTTTCCCGCAAAAACTTCAACGAACGCATCAACTGGGTTCGGACAGTATTAATACTTATTTGTAAATGCTCAGCAACCTCCTTATATTTTTTCCCTTCGGCATACACCATCATAAAAATACGTTTGCGCTCCGGAGGAAGCTGGTTTATCGTGAAGTATAAAACATCTATTTCGGTCTGCTCATCTTCATGCATAATTTCCGCTTCGGGCATTCCTTCCATCATCTTTTCATGGCGGGCTTTTCTGCGTTTGCTATCCCGCAACTCATTCAAAGCAGCATTTTTAACCACATGAAACATGTATTTATCCAACCCGTCGGGAAGGTTTTTATAAAGAGAATTTTCCCAGACCTGTACGAAACAACCCGACACGACATCTTCTGCCGCATCGACATCCTTCAAAATATTCGTGGCATACAAAACCAACACATCATGGTATTTCAAGAAAAAAGCCTTAAACTCCTTTTCTTCTGTTTTTTTTTCGTACATGCTACAAATATAGTGAATTAATTATTGCAACCTGCAAAATCACCTATATTTTCCGCTCTCTTCCATCATACTTAAATAGCTGGCATAGCGACTCTCGCTCACCTCGCCGGTCTCCACCGCCTCGAGCACGGCACAACCGGGCTCATGCGTGTGCGTGCAATTATAAAAACGGCAATTCTCTGCACAGGCAAAAATCTCAGGAAAAAAATGCGAAATCTCCTCTTTCTTCATATCCACCACTCCAAAACTCCTCACCCCCGGTGTATCGATAATACATCCACCGCCGGTCAAAGGAAACATTTCTGCAAAAGTCGTTGTATGCTTACCGGAGTCATGTGCATCAGAAATTACGGCAGTCTTCAGATTCAATCCCGGCTCTACCTTATTGATTAGAGTAGACTTGCCCACACCTGACAAACCCGACAGGACCGTCACCTTCCCCTGCAACAGCTCCCGCACAGCATCCACCCCCTCATCCATCGCTGCCGACACGCCCAGACAAGTGTATCCGACCTTCCGATAAATCGCCATCAGTCCCCCCGACATCGCCTGATCCTCCTCATCATACAAATCCACCTTATTGAACACTATCACTGTCGGAATATTATAAGCCTCGGCACTCGCCAGAAAACGGTCGATAAACACAGTCGACGTCACCGGATGATTCACCGTAACGACCAACAGCGCCTGATCCACATTCGCAGCAAGAATGTGCGACTCCTTCGACAAATTCGTAGATTTTCGGATAACATAATTCTTTCTCGGTTCAATGCCGGTAATCACCCCTCCCTCAACGCCTGTTTCCACTGACACATAATCCCCCACCGCAACCGGATTTGTCGTCCGGATACCTTCTATCCTAAAGCGTCCGCGAATCCTACACTCCACAGTCTCTCCATCGTCCATCCTGACGATATACCAGCTTCCCGTTGATTTTACTACAATCCCTTTTTGCATAAAGCATTCCATTTAGTTCAGAACAAAGATAATCATAACATCAAGTATTAAGCACAATAAGTTACTTAAGTTTACAATTACGCAATCAGGTCAATCCGATTTACAACTCGTTTATCTTTTCAAGCAGGAAGTCCTCAATACTGATATACTGCACACCTTTATCATCCGTCCACGGCAGAATATTATCTCTTACAACGACTATCTTAGTGTAGGAATCATCTATACGGTTAAGCGAATTAACCTCCTGCAGCCGCTTCCCCTCATCGGCAACGGTAAGAGCCGACTGTATGTAATAACGCTTCTCCGATAAATTGACTACAAAATCTATTTCAAGCTGTGTGCGTATTTTCTTTCCGGCTTCCGTATGGTTATACTCCACCACGCCCACATCAATATTGAATCCACGTGCCTTAAGTTCGTTGTAAAGAATATTTTCCATAATGTGATTCTCTTCCTGCTGTCGGAAGTTGAGCCGGGCATTGCGCAAACCAATATCCGTAAAATAATATTTGAGCGGTGTATCAATATAGGAACGTCCTTTAAT
>CAKVCR010000204.1 GCA_934725835.1 uncultured Odoribacter sp. | reverse complement strand
ATTCTTCAGCGTCAAACTCAGCCACTTCCACCTTTTCTATAATGTCAATAGGAGCTCCACCAAAACCTTTATAATGTTCTTCAATGCTTCCATCTCTCGTACTTACTTTATAGACATCTCCACTATATCCTTCTTGACGATTTGTCTGAACACCCACATACAGAGACGTGTTGTTATTAGCCATTTTCAGCATTGTAATCCGACAATCTTCCGGCAACACACAACCTAAATCACTTGAAGCAAAAACAAACTCCGGATCAGAAAGATTAATCATATAAACCTTATTCGCTCCATCAGAATAATACAAACGATTACTTGCGGAATTCACAGCCATTTTTGATCCATCATGTAAATAATGCTGAGAAAGTATCACCAAAGAATCCTGTCCCCTCATCGTCCCAATCTGGTTATGCTGTCTTGCCAATGCCGCTTCGCCGGTCTTTGCATCAAAGAATAATGATGTATAACAAAAGTTGCCGGCATTCATATTCACTCCCCAACCTAACCAAGGCAATCCGACGTGTGTTTTAGATACACGAACAACATCATACTGACTTTCATCAAACGAAGGTATATCATAACTATTGGTAAACCATAAAAACCTACCGGATATAGTATCATATCCTAAAGCAGCATCTCTAGAACACAAAAGCATTGGAGATAATCTGTAATCATACGTTGTATCAAAATTAAACATATCATATACTGGTTTCAGAGAAGCAGAATAATATCTGTTTTGTCTTGACGCTTTAGGATAAATCTTTCCGTCCCTACCAATTGCGCCACCAAAATCCGCTGCCACTGGCGCAGAGATACTATAACTGCAATATACCATATCACATTCATCCACAGGTTCTGTAAAAGAATTCTTGTCCAGACAATCAACTTCTTTGAACAAAATAGGATCCAATTGATGTGAAGCAACAGATGTATGTACCCAAATAGTACCTGCATATCCACTCCAAATATCTGGTTGCTCTATCTTCAAAGGAGTTCCTGATAAGGATTTTTTATTTTCCATTTTAAATATATCATGAGCAATTTTGTTATCAGGATTGTCCAATGTACTCATAAAAGACAATTCCGGAACACCGTTATTATCGCTCAATAACATCAATCCCTGTGCATACTGTGTACGTACAACCACTTTAAAGTCATAAAAAAAGCGTACACCATCTGCTGCCGGTTCTACCACTTCCAAGCGTCCATGATATACACCAGCCTTTTCTGAAAGGACATAATTCAAGTCCTTTGTATTCCCTATCTTTTTGTAATTCAAATACCAATTATATTTCAAATCAGCATTTTCAGTCAAACTATTCTCAATCTTTGCAGAAGAGATTACCAGTGTATCCCAACGATTTAAAGCATATTGCTCTTCAATTCCGGAAATCGTCACCTCGTTAATTGCATGATAGTCATAATCCCCCTTGTCTTTATAACACGAAGCGAACGCAAACAGCAACAACAGTCCTATATATATTCTTATAGTATTCATAATTTATTAATTTTCATTGCATAACAAACGGTTACCTGTAAATGGATCTATCACCTCATTTTCGTTAAAATATAATTTCACCATATTACCTACATAAGTGCAATAAGGATAACTACCGTATATATCAATCTCTTCGCTTCCATATACCTCCACGACCTTATCATATTTTAATGGATGATAGTCACCTAATAACATTCCAAACCCATCATTCCACCAATTCGGTTCTAAACGATATATACTAAACATTACACGCAAGGTAGAAAATTCTATAAAAGCAACACCTAAATCATCGGTCGATTCCAATTTCAATAACAGTCTTCTGCTATACACCGATTCCATCGCTTTTTTATTTATCACCAAGGGGAAGGAATCCACTCCGACATTACGATGAAAGGTATAGGTATCCAACAATTCCTCAAAATCACGTCCTTCCTTTGCGGTACTACTATCCGCAACGGCAACCACTTTATATTGCCGATCGAAATTCTCTCGTGCCCCCATTATTTCCACCTTAATCCACAGCGTATCCTTATCATCATGAAGTTCTTTGCCATGTGATGAATAGACAGCGCTATCAACTAAATAATTGGATTCCGTACCCCACGATGCTAGTTTTCTAGGATATTTAAAATAAACTTTCCCTGCATCCTTAAACTCGAAATAAGGATCCTGATCACATGATTGCCCCAAAAAACAAGCGGCAACCACTACCAATATAAACAATATTCTATTCATAATTAATTATTTTTCAGTTTGCCAAATTTCGGATACTCTGTCTCCATACTTAATCTCATCTTGAGGCAATGGCCATACCAACACCTTATCATGATTAGGAATATCAAGTTGTAAAGCATTTACTACCCTTCCTTCTCCTATCATACGTTTATATGCGTAAAAGAACTGACCATCGCCAAAATACTCTTTCCGATACTCTTTCAACAACTCTTGCAAAACTTCTTCACGCTCAGACCTGCTACTCAAAGTCGTATGCACCTCTCTTGACGGCAAAATTTCTTCTAATAAATCGGCGGCCTCTGCCGGATGCGCTTCTGCTGCAATATAATACATTTCAGGTAAAGTTATCATTCTGACCTTTTCCTTCGCATAATTCAAGTCTGAATTATGTTTCATCAAAAAAGAAACACCCCAGTTAGTTTTATACCAATATGTCTGACGCAAATCTCGGGATCCATATCCATAAATATCAGACAAACCATAAATAATTATTTTTGATTTACCGTATGACTCATCAAAATTCGATTTATAATATGCATCAATGGAAGGAGAATACAGACCGAATATAAACTCATCTGTAAATAGAATATCTCGATTTTTTGTTTCATCACCACCCACAATTATATCCTTCTCCTGTATCGGCCTGAATTTTCCACTGTTTATCACTTCTGTTGCATACTCATACGCTTTTTCCAGATCGTTTGCAGTTCCCCGCGTAATATATACTCTTGCCAGAGTTCCTAACACAGCGTAATAATTCATACGATATTTACGACTTTTCAAAAAATTGGAAACATAATGCACATTATTCTTGTCTGTTACATTATCGGTATCTTCTGCCTTAACTGAATTCCCAATCCAATCAGGCATATCCGTCCGAATAACGTCCTCTGCCAATAACGTTTTTGCCTCTTCCAAATCGGCAATAATATTTTCATATACCTTGGCTACCGTCAATTGGGGTTCAATCAGAGGAGAGAAGGTCTTACGGTAAGGGATAGACAAATACTCCGGCTTTGCTTTCACATCCGGCGCATACATTCTTACCAATTCAAAATGCAAATATGCCCGCAATGCCAAGGCTTCGCCTCGCAGATAATTGTAACTTGCACATATTTGGACAGCTTCCGGTTTATCCAAAAATTTAATAATATTATTTGCCAGACCTACACAATAATAGAGGCGTTTCCATAATGCATCAGAAATAGATGTACATTTAACATTCTCATAATCAAATACACTAAAATAAGCATAAGGACATGCATCTTTATCATAAAAAGAGAGCAACTGACCTGTCATATCCAACGTCGTCTGCAAAGTCCCCCCATACAGGTCATTTTTTGCCATATTCACATATATTCCATACAACGCATCCATAAATCCCTGCTCCGTATTGAACATATCATCTTCATTCACTTCTGTTGCCGGCTTTACATCCAGCCAACTATCACATCCTCCCAATAATCCTGACATCAAGATTATTCCGGTAATTACCATATATTTTATTATTTTCATATCTTAAGCTTTTAAATTATATTATAAGTTAGCTGACAATGAGAATGTAAACTGCCGAGCAAACGGATAAGACAACCCACGTTCTTCTTTAACTGAAGAGAAGCGTGCGATATCCCCCATGTTAAAATTGAATCTCATGCCTGCCAAACCGATTTTCTTACAAGCGGCATGAGGCATTTCATAGCCAATGGACAAACTTCCAATCTGAAAATAATTATAATCCTGTATAAAACGAGTTGTCAAATCTGCAACATTTTCTCTCAACGCAACCCCTTTGAAGAACGTACGGTCTCCGGGTTTTTTCCATCTATCGTAAAGCACTCGTCTATCACAGTTATTGTTCGGATCAACACCCTCTACTCGGGATGCCAATGTTTGGTTGTACATCTGTCCGCCCCACTGGAAATTGAAGGACATATTCAAGCTAACCCCTTTAAAAGTCAAAAAGGAATTAAGAGTCCCTCTGAACTTAGGATCAGATGTTCCACATACCACCTTATCATTATAATCCCAAACAGTTGTCAATGTACCATCCTTCTTGACAAACACTTCTTTACCGGTTTCCGGATCGATACCCAATGACGGAACAGCCTTTAATACATCTGTAGACTCTCCTTCTTCATACAACGGAACTGGTCTTTTAGTTTCCTCCTTATTATTTTTGTCATTCAAGCTACCCAATTTATCTGAAATCTTCTTGATTTTGTTTTTACTATCACTCGTTCCGAAGGCCAAAGACCAATACAAATCCCGTTCAGTATTCTGCAAAATTTGAGTACGCAAATTCACTGACCACCCCTTGTTTTCCATCTCTCCATAATTCTCCTTATAGTTCTCAAAACCCAAGGATGGCGGCAGACTGATATCCATTAGCACATCTTTTGTATTTTCATGGAAATACTCTCCAGTTAAAGAAAAACGTCCATTCCAGAAATCCAAATCACAACCGATATTGAACGTAAATTTCCGTTGCCATTTCAACTCATCATTTCCCATTGCAATGATGTCTGCTCCGACACCGTTCAAATAAATATTGCTGGTTGAATATTGATAGGTAGTCTGTGCCTGATACGGAGAGAAAGTCACATTACCAGTATAACCGATAGAACTGCGAATTTTTGCCATTGTCAACCAAGATGGTTCACCCCAAAATTTCTCATTATGAATATTCCAACCTAAACCGGCTGACCAGAAAGGAGCAAAACGATTGTTTTTACCGAATTTAGAAGAACCGTCCGTACGATACGACACATCAAACAAGTAACGATTATCGTACGCATAGCTCGCATTACCAAAGAAACCAATCAAACGATCTTGATTAACAGAACTCTGTGGCTTAGAACCATCTTGATACTGCTGGGCAAATCCCATATCTGTCAATTTATCACTCAAAAACCCGGTTGCAGAGAAGCTTTTTGATTCATCTTTACTGCCCTGCATATTAACACCGAGCACCAAAGTCAGCATATGCTTGCCTATTGTTTTCCAACCATTCAATACAAAGTTACCATCCAAAGAATGTGTGGAACTGTTGCTAAAATCATAGGAACCTTTGTCGCTATCTTTAAGTGCATCTTCAAACATACTGGATTTCGGAGAAACAAACACATCACTTGTAGTCATACTATAAGTATAGGCAAAACGTCCGGTCAATCGCAATCCTTCAATAATAAACCATTCAAAATCAAAGTTATCATTAAACGCTGTACTCTTA
>CAKVCR010000203.1 GCA_934725835.1 uncultured Odoribacter sp. | reverse complement strand
TTCATTGAATGAAGGCTTTTCTGGAGGTGAAAAAAAGAAAAATGAAATTTTCCAGATGGCTGTTTTAGAACCGAAGTTAGCAATTCTTGACGAAACTGATTCAGGCTTGGATATTGATGCCTTGCGTATTGTAGCCAATGGGGTGAATAAATTGAAACGTCCGGATAATTCAGCAATTGTGATTACTCACTATCAGCGTTTGCTAGATTATATTGTGCCGGATATTGTTCATGTGTTGTACGATGGTAGGATTGTCAAGACTGCTGGTAAAGAGCTTGTGGCAGAACTGGAGGAGAAGGGATATGATTGGATTAAAGAGGAATTGAGGGGATAAATGTTGTAATGAATAAACGTATCAATGATATGGTTGAAAAGATAAATGCCGATTTTGCAACGCTTTTTAAAGAAGGATATACGCAGCTGGAAACTGGATGTGGAATGGGGATGAATTGCATGCGGAAGGAAGCTTTTGAGAAGTTTGTTGACTTGGGAGGCATTCCGTATAAAAAGGAAGATTACATGTATGCTAATTTGTTGCCGGTGTTCGGGAAGGATTATAATGTAGTCTTAAAGTACATCCCGCAGGAGGTGGATATGAATGAAGTGTTCCGCTGTTCGGTGACCGACATGGCAACAGAGCCTATCTTGACAGTGAATGGCTGGTGGTTCGATGGTAATCTGATGAGCGAATTGCCCGAAGAGGTGGTGGTATGTAGTATGCAGGAAGCCAGTATGAAATATCCGGATGTGTTTTTGAAGCATTATAATCAATATGCTACCGTTGCAAAACAGGATGGTTTGGTGGCATTGAATACGGCTTTTGCTCAGGATGGTGTGTTTGTGTATGTGCCGGACGAGGTGGTGTTGGAACGTCCGTTGCAGATTATCAATCTATTGAGGGCTAAAGGGGATTTAATGGGATTTCAGCGCAATATGATTGTGTTGGGACGGTATGCGAAAGCGACAGTATTGGTATGCGACCATGCTCTGTCTAATCAGAACTTCTTGATGAACAACGTGACTGAGGTTTATATGGGTGATAATGCGCATTTGGATTATTATCAAGTGCAGAATCAACACATGGGAGCTTCGCAGATTAACTCATTGTTTGTATCAGAACAGCGCCATTCTGTATTTGATAGTAATATTGTAACGCTATATGGTGGATTTATCCGTAATAATATGTATGTGTCGTTGAATGGAGAAGGAGGGGAAAGCAATTTGTATGGAATGTATATTATGGACAAAAATCAGGTGGTTGACAATTATTCGTATATTGATCACATCGCTCCGCATTGCATTAGTAATGAATTGTTCAAAGGTGTGATGGATGATTCGGCTATGGCTAATTTTTGTGGTCGTATCCGTGTCCGCCCGGATGCACAGAAAACTGAAGCTTATCAGGCAAATAATAATTTGCTGTTATCCGATACAGCACGGGTTAATAGTAAGCCGCAGTTGGTGATTGATGCTGATGATGTAAAATGTAGCCATGGTGCTGCAGTTGGGCAGATTGATGAGGAAGCTATGTTTTACTTGCGTTCGCGTGGTATAGGGAAAAACGAAGCTCGTATGATGATGATGTTTGGATTTGCTCATGACATTATTCAGCATGTGAAATTGGAACCATTACGTGACAAGATTGACGATTTGATTGAAAAGAGGTTGAGAGGAGAAATGTCGAAGTGTCATAATTGTATGTTACAGTGTAAAAAGTAAAGAATATATAAGACCATGTTTGATGTAGAAAAAGTCAGGGCAGATTTTCCGATATTGGAAGAGAAGGTGTATGGGAAGCGGTTGGTGTATTTCGATAATGGCGCTACGTCACAACGTCCGCATCGGGTTGTGGAGAAAATGAATGAGTATTATCTCCGCTATAATTCGAATGTTCATCGAGGAGTGCATTATCTGAGTAATAAATGTACGGATGCAAATGAAGAGGCGCGGGAGATTGTCAGACGATATATTAATGCGACATCGGATAAGGAGGTGATTTTTACTCGTGGTACTACAGAGAGTATAAATCTGGTGGCTTTTTCTTTTGGAGAGGCATTTATTGAGGAAGGGGATGAAATCGTTGTTACGGAGATGGAACACCACGCAAACATTGTTCCATGGCAGATGTTATGCCAGCGGAAGGGAGCAGTTTTGAAGGTGATTCCTTTTAAAGATAATGGCGAGTTGGATTTGTCGATGTTGGATGAATTGCTGACGGAGCGGGTGAAGTTAGTGGGAGTGGCATATGTTTCAAATGTTTTGGGAACAATCAATCCAGTGGACGAGATAATACGTCGGGCTCATGCTGTCGGAGCGAAGGTTTTGGTTGATGGAGCGCAGGCAATTCAGCATATTCCGGTGGATGTACAGGCATTGGATTGTGACTTTTTTGTATTTTCTGGTCACAAGATATATGGCCCGACAGGAGTGGGAGTATTATATGGTAAGGAGACTTTGTTGAATGATATGCCTCCATGGCAGGGCGGTGGTGAGATGATTAAGGAGGTAAGGTTTGAAAAAACTATTTATAACGAGCTTCCTTTTAAATTTGAGGCTGGTACTCCTGATTTTATTGGAGTAATAGGATTGGGAGAGGCAATTAAATATATTGAGGAGATAGGATTGCAGGAAATGGCAGATTATGAGCATGAGTTGTTGCAATATGCAATGGCTCAAATGAGGCAGATACAAGGAATGCAATTCTTTGGTGAGGCTGCGGCAAAATCATCTGTGATTTCGTTTGCATTGGGAGATGTGCATCATTCAGATGTAGGTATATTGCTCGATAAATTGGGAATAGCTGTTCGTACCGGTCAGTTGTGTGCCGAGCCTACTATGCAACATTTTGGTGTGACTGGAATGGTGAGGGCATCGTTTGGAATGTATAACACAATGGAAGAAATTGATATATTTTGTGAAGGATTGCGGAAAGTCGCTAAAATGTTTGGCTTGAAGTGATAGATGGCAGGATAATAATTAGAATGAGATGAAAACAATTCAGGAAATAGAGAGTGAAATCATAGATGAATTTGCTGTATTTGATGATTGGATGGATAAATACGCTTATCTGATAGAGATTGGTAATGGAATTGAAGGAATGAATGAAGAGCATAAGACAGAGGACAATTTAATTAAAGGATGTCAGTCAAGAGTATGGTTTCATGCTGAAATGAAAGATGGATTGCTGTATTTTGAGGCAGATAGTGATGCTATCATTACAAAAGGGATTGCAGGTTTATTAATCCGAGTATTTTCCGGCCAGAAACCTCAAGATATATTGGATGCAGATTTGAAATTTATTGATGAAATCGGTTTAACCCAGCATCTTTCTCCGACACGCTCCAATGGTTTGTTGTCTATGGTAAAGCAGATAAAAATGTATGCTTTGGCATTTAGTGCAAAGAAATAGTAATGTGCTGAAATATGAATGAGAATATAACAAAGAGCCTGATTATAGAAAAATTAAGTACGGTGTATGATCCGGAAATTCCGGTAAATATCTGGGAACTGGGGTTGGTGTATGACATCGAATTTACGAGTCCGTCGGAAGTTATTATTCATATGACGTTGACGGCTCCTGGATGTCCGATTGCAGATGAACTTGTTCAACAGGTGCATGATGCTGTTATGGAGGTGGAGGGAATTAAGGCGGTGACTGTAAATCTTGTTTTTGAGCCGATGTGGACTCCTGAGCGTATGAGCGAAACGGCAAAATTGGAGTTGGGATTTGACATTTAGAGAATATATTTCAGTGATGAAACTGGATGTATTGAAAGATATGGCTCGAGAGGTCGGGTTTGATGCGGTAGGTGTTGCACCTGCCGCTTTGTTGTCTGATGAAGTGGAAAAAGTAAAAAAATGGGTTGTTGAAGGGAAGAATGCAGGGATGTCATATATGGAGCGGAATATGGATGTGCGGGAAGATGTGAGCCGTTTGGTTGAGGGAGCTAAATCAGTGATTGTTACTTTGACTAATTATTACAATCCTTGGCAGCAGCCTGTAGGTGTACCGAAAATTGCGATGTATGCTAGGGGAAAAGATTATCATCGGGTGGTAAAGGATCGTCTGTTTACTTTGTGGAAAAAGATTCAGTTGCAGATGCCCGACGAAAAGGGACGTTGTTTTGTGGATTCTGCTCCGGTATTGGAACATGCGTGGGCTAAGCGTGCTGGCTTAGGCTGGCAAGGGAAAAATACTTTGCTTATCCGTAAAGGATTAGGTTCGTTTTGTTTTATTGGTGTGATTATTACTACAGCAGAGTTTGAGACTTATGATACCCCTTTTGTAGAGTCTTTCTGTGGGAAATGTAGCCGCTGTGTGGAAGCATGTCCTACTGGAGCATTGACTATTGGCAATGTTGATGCAACTCGTTGTATATCATACCAAACAATAGAAAACAAAGAAGCTTGTCCCGCTGAGTTGAAAAAAATGACAGGAGATTGGATTTTTGGGTGCGATATATGTCAGATGGTATGTCCGTGGAATGCACGGCTTACGGCTCATCGTTGTATTGAGTTTATGCCGGTAGGAAGGAATATGGAGTTGAGTGTGGATGACTGGGAAAAAATGACGGAACAAAATTTTGATATATTGTTTAATGAAACACCCCTGAAAAGAACAGGTTTATGGCATATAAAGAGTAATTTGAAAAAAAATCAATAAAAGGCATCTATGGTGATAAAATATTAGATATTACTTCTGTTGGCTTGTTTTTACCTTAGGTAGTTTCAATACGACCTCTAATCTTTTATTGCTTTTCTTTTATATGTGAAAAATATTTCCGAATTTTGAGTTTATAACATAGTATTGATTGATATGAATGTAAAAGAATGGGTGCAGCAGGTAATCAAACCAGCTGAAATTGAAAAATATTTAGTTAATGGTAAAGATTTTATTGATGTAGAATCAATATGGTCAAATTTGGAAAAATATAAAAATCCAGATAAGGCACAAGTACGGGATATATTACAGAAGTCTTTGGATATTAAATTATTGTCTCCAGAAGATACCGCTATTTTATTGAATGTCGAAGATCCGTATTTATTGGAAGAGATGCGGGCTACGGCTTTGGAGGTAAAAAAACGGGTATACGATAACCGTATTGTTTTCTTTGCTCCACTTTATTGTTCAAATCTTTGTGTAAATAGTTGTGTCTATTGTGGGTTTAGAAGTGATAATTGCGCAGAAAAACGCCATGTACTGACAATGGATGAAGTGCGTCGGGAAACTGAAGCTATTATAGATGAGGGGCATAAAAGACTAATTGCTGTGTATGGAGAACATCCGCAAAGCGATGCAGATTATATTGCAGAATCTATGGGGCAGATTTATGCGACAAAACGAATTACCCCGACAGGAAATGGCTTTAATAATATTCGGCGAATCAATATTAATGCGGCTCCGATGAGTATTGCTGATTTGCGCAAATTATGGAGAGCAGGTATTGGAACTTATCAAGTGTTCC
>CAKVCR010000202.1 GCA_934725835.1 uncultured Odoribacter sp. | reverse complement strand
CGATATTGGTGTCGTTTCGCTTTCAGGCGAATTGGTAAAAGACCAGATACGCTTGAAAAGAGTGGATTTGGAAAGAAATCCGTTGAAAAAAGTTTATCGTAAGGCAAAACCTCATGATATCGAAAAGTGGCAGCAGGCTATAGCATTGGAACATGATACAATGATTCGTTCCCGGAAAATAGCAGCGGACCTTCATCTGAACATGAAAATCGGTGATGTCGAGTATCAAGGCGATAAGACGAAAGCGATATTCTATTATATTGCAGACGACCGTGTTGATTTCCGCACACTGATTAAGGTGCTGGCCGAAACGTTCCGAATCCGTATAGAAATGAAGCAGATTGGGACGCGTCAGGAAGCCGGACGCATCGGGGGTATCGGTCCTTGTGGACGCAAATTGTGCTGTTCTACATTCATAACTAATTTTGTGTCGGTTTCAACTTCTGCTGCGCGATATCAGGATATATCTTTGAATCCGCAGAAATTGGCGGGGCAGTGTGGCAAATTGAAATGTTGTCTGAATTTCGAAGTGGACGCATATGTGGATGCTCAGAAGGATTTCCCGTCAACAAATGTGCCGTTAAATACCGGTGATGGAATGCTCTACCACCAAAAGACGGACATATTCGGTGGAGTCATGTCTTATTCTCCGGATAAGGAAGGCAAAGGAATTTTCATACAAATACCGGTGCGTAGGGTAAAGGAGATTATTGCCATGAATAGCAGAGGTATCATCCCTCCTAAAGCAGTAGAAGATAATGGAGAAGTGCATGAAGATATAAAATATACTGATGGTGTTGGAGAGGAGAGTCTGAATCGTTTTGACGAGAAAAAGCAGCAAAAACGACGGAACAATCGTAATCGTAGCAATAACAACCGTAATGGCGATGTGCGGGATAATGCTCGGCGAGATAATGCTTTGCGAGAAAATGCGCCTCGCGAAAAGAATGCTCGTGATAATGGGAATGTCCGGGATAATGCCAATGGAAACAATAATGCGACCCCTCGTCAGGGACAGCCGCGCCAACAGAGGAATAACAATCCTCGTCAGCAGAATCGGTCTCGTTCTCGAAATAATCAGAATCAACAACCAAAAACTGAACAATAATGCAGAATTATCGTCCGTTTGCGGGCTTGACGCCTGCGGTCAAAGCGCTTTTGATTGCCAATGTAGCTATGTGGTTGTTGACCATTGTAGCAGGTAAAATGTTTCATGTCGATTTGGATGATACATTGGGCTTACATTTACCGCAATCTCAATATTGGGCTCCGTGGCAGTATGTTACGCACATGTTTATGCATGCGTCTCTGTCATCGTATGGTCGTATTGAATTTACCCATTTGTTTTTTAATATGTTTGCTCTCTTTATGTTCGGGCGCATATTGGAATCAGTATGGGGGTCTAAGCGTTTCTTGATATACTACTTTGTTTGTGGAATTGGTGCGGGTCTGCTTAACAGTGCTATCGGCTGGTTTGAGGTGCATCGTTTGTATGAACAATACCATCTGTTCTTGGAATCGCCGGATCCGCATATCTTGGCAGATTTTGCAAAGCAACAGTTAGGGGAACCGGCAGGATGGGTATGGACAACGATTGACACTTGGATTGATAATCAGCGGTCTCCTGAATATATTGAGGCCGGTAAGCAAGTGTTTGCACGTATCGTCGATTTTAAGGCCAATATCCCGATGATAGGGGCATCAGGAGCTATTTTCGGAATCTTGTTGGCATTCGGTATGCTCTTTCCGAATACGGAACTGTTCCTGATGTTTGTACCGATTCCAATCAAGGCGAAATATTTTGTCGTAGGTTATGGATTGTTGGAACTATATTTAGGAATGCGTAATTCGGCAGGAGATAATGTGGCTCACTTTGCCCATTTGGGAGGAATGCTCTTTGGATTTTTACTAATCAGATGGTGGAACAAACGAAGCAAAAAATTCTATTAGTCCGATGATGTACTATAGTAATTATGGACAAGGCTTTTCGAACGGTTCCCGAAAAAGCATATTCCCGTCTTTCCGGAGCGGTTCGGCGCTGACGCGTTTGATATACATCAATTGCGGGTTATTTTTTATTGTCAGTGTCGTATATATACCTTTTTTGCTGATGGGCTTTAAAGGTATATATTATGATGTGCTGCTCGAATGGTTAGGTGTACCGGCAGATCCGGACTATCTGCTTTATCGTCCATGGACTCTCTTTACGTATATGTTCACTCACTTCGGTTTTTTCCATCTTCTATTCAACCTGTTGTGGCTATATTGGTTCGGTTCGCTTTTCCGGAATCGGTTTACAGAGCGTCAGCTGGTAGGTGTGTATTTGTTGGGAGGGATTTTCGGTGCGGGTTTATTCATTTTGAGTTACAATATATTCCCCTATTTTGACCAGATAACCCGCCTGTCTTCCTGGACAATCGGAGCGTCTGCATCAGTAATGGCAATTGTATTTGCCGTCTGTTTCCATTCGCCTCAGCAGCAGGTCTATATATTCTTGATAGGACCGGTAAAAATGGTGTATCTGGCGTTGTTTACTGCATTAATAGACCTTTTGAGTATACAAGGGGATAATGCCGGAGGTCATATTGCTCATTTAGGCGGAGCTTTTTTCGGTTGGCTGTTTGCTTTGGGAATACGCAATCATCGGGATTTGGCTACTTGGATTACCTGTCCTGTGAATTGGTTCTGTCGTATGCCGAGACATAAGAAAATGCACGTCAAATATCGCCGTTCGGCATCCGGAACGACGGTAGGTGAAAACAATACCAACAGGAAAGGGGATGATGACCGCATCAATGAAATCCTTGACAAAATCTCCCGCTCAGGCTACGAAAGTCTGACCGGAGAAGAGAAAGCGATACTTTTTAAATCAGGGCGTAACTAATATAGAAAAAGAATAGTATGTTGAGATTACTGGATAAGTTTTTATACATTCCTACCTTCATTTGTATGGTAGCGCTTACCGGAGCTTATCTGGCATCCTATGTTAATCCCAACACTTTTGTCCTACCTTCATTGTTGGGCTTGGCATATCCTTATTTATTGATTGCCAATATCCTGTTCTTACTTTATTGGTTGGCCAGCTGGCGGCGGATTTTTTGGGTGGAGTTTGTGGTGATTATAGCAGGCATACCTGTCTTTATGAGCTATTATGGCACAGCGAAAGTTCAGGACGCAGAGGCTAAAGCCGATCTTGCCGTACTCTCATACAATGTTCGTTATTTTGATTTCTACCAGTGGTCCGGCGAGAGTCATATCAGGGAGAAACTTCTTGATTATTTGAATAGATATGAAGGTGACGTAATCTGTCTGCAAGAGTTTTCACTAAAGTCCGGGAGTTCAGAGGAAAAATCGCTTATCAAACGTTTGCGAAAATATCCTTATCGCTATGTCTATGATAATACAGCTATATTTTCTCGCATCCCGATAATAAGGAAAGGAAATATAGTTTTTGAAGAGAAACATACGGGAACCTGCCTTTATTGTGATTTGAAATTGAATCGAGATACCGTGCGCGTTTATAGTATTCATCTCGAATCCTATCGTCTTGGCAAAAAAGAACGGGCTTTTATGCAGCAGCTGAGTCAGGGTACCGGTGAAAACGGTTTTTCAGATGGAGCTCGCAATTTGACTACCCGCTTGACTTCAGCGAAAAGGTATCGGGCAGAGCAGGCGGAGTCAATCCATCGTCATATCAGCCGTTCGCCGTGGCCGGTCGTAGTGTGTGGTGATTTTAATGATACCCCGTTATCTTACACCTACCATAAAATCAAGTCGGGTCTGAAAGATTCCTTCATTGAATGTGGGCGTGGTCTGGGTAATACATATATTGGCGAATGGCCCTCTTTCCGTATAGATTACATCCTTCATTCTCCATCTTTAAAGACTCTGTCCTATCGTCGGGATACAGTGGTTCTGTCCGACCACTATCCTGTGCGTGCCCGTTTTTCCTTAAAATGATTTTTTCGGAGTTGCATTTGCCTTATTTTGAGGTAAATCTGAGATAAATCTATGGTAAATCTATAGACAAGCTTTTTTGTACTCTGTAAAAACATTATTAAAAGGTTATCATTATAGGCTTTTGATAACGTTTTAATAAGCTTTTAATAGGCTTTTACTTAGATTTGGTATAGATGTGACATGGAATTGATGAGGTGTGGAGCCAGATTTGGTGATGAATCACGCAGTTATTTCTTGATAGATATCCCATGTAGGAAAGATTTATCAGTAGTATCTTGGCGGAGAGGCTATCGTGCAGAGCGTATTGAACATTTACAGAAATGTCAAGGGACCGGTTTAGAGATGCCTTTGTGTTTGTATGTAAAATTATAGTTTGAGCGTTGTCATGTCCCTTGTCTTTTTTCTATATTTGCGTTGTCTTGTATGTAAGAACAGTATCGTATGATTGACGAGAAATTTATTTTATCTGGCGTAAATAACAAAAATGAGAAAGCATGGGCAAGTCTTTACGACTATTATTATGCTGCTCTATGTGTTTATGTGAACAGGATTATGAAGAGCTCTGAAAATACGGAAGATTTGGTTCAGGAGGTTTTTATCGCCATCTGGAATTCTGATAAGAAATTTGATTCTGTGCAGGAATTGACTCGTTATTTATATAGGGCGTGCTATAACAATGCATTGAATTATTTGAGGAACAATCAAATTCATGATACAATTTTGGGACATCTTGGTTTGGATGCTGATTTTATGACAGATGATGTTTATGCACAAACGATAAAAGAAGAAGTATCCAGACAATTGTATGTATATATCGAAAAACTACCTTCGGAACAGAAAAAAGTGATATTGATGAGTATTGATGGGTATTCGTGGGAAGAAATAGCCGAAAAACTGGGGATAAGTGTAAATACTGTAAAAACGCATAAAAGTCGAGGTTTCAAGTCGTTAAGACTAAAGCTGCATGATTCGATATATTTATTTTTAATTTAGTTTGAAAAAAAATGCCTGTTGTTGTCATTCGAAATTGAGAGTTATGTATTATATGCATGAAATCAAACGATGACAAATGAAGCAGAATCAAGATATATATAATGATGCCTCCTTGATTAGAAGGGCTTTAACGGAAGGATTAAGTGATAAAGAACAGGAGAGGCTTGGACATTTGCTTGAAAACGAGCAAATGAATGATGTATACAATGAGGTAGGTGATTCTGCTTATCTGAAAAAACATTTTTTAGAGTATCAAAAGTATTCTTCTGCTAAAGCATATGCGGATTTCAGGCGTAGAAGAAAGAATGTCAGACGTATCGGAATTATACAGAAAGTAGCAGTAGTCGCAGCAATAGTTGTAATGGGGTTAGGAGTTGTATTATGGTCTTCAATATTTAAAGAAAATGTTGGTGATGTTGTTGAGACTGTGGCATGGGAGAAAAAAATGTTTGAGGGTAAGGAGGCAAAATTGACTTTAGCAGATGGTACGGAGGTGCAGATTTCGAAGATGAA
>CAKVCR010000201.1 GCA_934725835.1 uncultured Odoribacter sp. | reverse complement strand
TTTAAAATTTCTTATTCACCAATCATGTAGTGGTGGTAACCGTTCAGTTTTTTCCAGCTTCCCCGGGTAAAGTCGGGAACTTCAACCGGCATGCTATTGTTTTGGATTGAAATATTGGTCAATTCGCCCATACACGACCACTCTGCAGCATCGTATACATCCTGGTCAAGCGGTAAACCGTTGCGTAGGCAATAAATCAGACGGTAGTCCATGATGAAATCCATTCCTCCGTGTCCGCCTACTTTTTTTGCCATTTCTTCCAGTTCTTTGTGGAT
Source organism: uncultured Odoribacter sp. (assembly GCA_934725835.1). Classification (GTDB taxonomy): domain Bacteria; phylum Bacteroidota; class Bacteroidia; order Bacteroidales; family Marinifilaceae; genus Odoribacter. The sequence continues at coordinate 5,202 of CAKVCR010000201.1, read as the reverse complement.
GGGGTGTTTGTATTGTTTCATCAGCTGCTCTTTTACGTTCTGTGGAACAAAAGTGTGCATGTTCAAATTTTCATGGTCGGGCATTCCTTCCATCTTTTCTGTTGAACGGAATGTATATCCTTCAATTGGATATTTGTTGGCGAAACCTTCAGTTCCGGTCAGCTGGTACATACGGCTGTAGGGACGAGGATTCATGACATCGTGCTGAATATGAATGGTTTGACCGTTGGTTGTCTGAATCATGGTCATGGTATGGTCGGCATTTTTGAAATCCTTACCATCGCGTCCTGTTGCTTCTTTGACTAATTTCGGGCCTGTAACAGCTTTGGTTGCCATTGCTACAAGGTGGGTCATGCGATTGCCTCTATGAATGTTTAACAGCTGACATGCCGGCCCGAGGCCATGTGTTGCATAGACATCACCACCGTGTTTTTCATTGAAATCCAGACGCCAGTTGCCTTGGTATGCTTTCCAGAATTCTTCCAGGTTGTGGATGTATGAGCCTTCTACATGAAGAATTTCACCGAACAGTCCTTGTTGTGCCATATTTAAAGTGGTTAATTCAAAGAAGTCGTATACGCAATTTTCCAGCATCATGCAGTGTCGGCGTGTTTTTTCGGCTGTATTTACCAATTGCCAGCATTCATCAATATTCATAGCTGCCGGAACTTCAATGGCTACATGTTTGCCATGCTCCATCGCATACTCTGCGATAGGGGTGTGGAGCAACCACGGAGTGACAATATATATTAAATCGATATCATCGCGGTTACAGAGTTCTTTCCAGCCTTCTTCTCCGCTGTAGGCTGCCGCTTCCGGGAAGTTTCTTTTTTTCAAAATCTCCTGGGTTTTTGCCACTCTTTCCGGGTAAAGGTCGCAGAGTGCTTTGATTTCAACCCCCGGAATGTACGTGAAACGTTCTACTGCACCGGGACCTCGCATTCCGAGTCCGATAAATCCGACACGCACGGTTTCAATAGGTTTGCAGCGTAGGCCGATGACATCTTCCTGTCCGGCAGGACGAGCGGGCATTTCAAGGCGGATGATTCCGTCTGTCGTTTTGCTTTCTTCAGCTTTTGGTTGGCTCTTACAGCTAAATAGTGCAACCGCTAAAGTAAGAATTAATACGTAGATGATTTTTTTCATGTGTTTTGAATTAAAATATTTATTTTGTTAGTGTGGAAATCCATCGATTCATTTCTTCTAAATGAGCGTCAATACTGTGCAAGAGTGTTAATTGAGCAAGAGTGCGCTGGTAGTTGTGTTCCGGACTTTTGATTTTGTAGTATGTGTCTCCGTTGAGGTAGTCTGTTAAAAAACGCACGGTTTGCATATAAGTCATCATCTGTCCGCTAAAAGGGAGCAGGTTGATTTCTACAGGAGTCAGGAATGCTTTTGCAGATTGGATATAGCCACGAGCAAATTCTTTGAATATGTCCATATTGACACTGACACGGCTCAGATTTTCATCATCTTCTGCACCGGTGTTTCCTGCTGTACGGATGAAGTCGCCAAAATCGGACAGAACAAAACCCGGCATGGTGGTGTCAAGATCGATGACGCAGAGGAAATGGTCGTCCTTATCAAAAAGCATATTATTGACTTTTGTGTCGCAATGGGCGGTGCGTTTAGGCAGTTTACCTTCTTTGTAAAGTCTTTCAGCCAGACACATTTCTTCTTCACGGGCAAGCAATTCGTCAACAATAGGCTGAACCTTTGCCAGTCTGTTAGCGGCATTGATCTGGATAGCTTCTTTCAATTGTTGGATTCTGAACGACATGTTGTGAAAGTCCGGAATGGTAGCTCCTAGCGGTTCACCGGGCAGGTCGCTAAGAAAATATTGGAATTCTCCAAAAGCGATACCCGTCAGACGGGCAAAATCAGGAGTAACCTGTTCATAGGTCTTTGAATCTTTAATAAAGATAGTTACACGCCAATAGTTCTCTCCGTCATAATAGTAAAGCTTTCCGTCTTTTGCCGGTATGATGGTGAGTGTTTTGCGTTCTAAATCGTTTTCGTTTCTTTCCTGCAGTTTATGGCGGATATGGTCTGTAATCCGCTGGATGTTGTTCTGCATAAGGGCAACATCTTTGAATACATTGTGATTAATACGTTGCAGTACATAATCCGGAGCCTCTTGGACGGCAGTCTTGATTCGGTATGTGTCATTAATCAGCCCTGTTCCCAAAGGTTCAATTTCACTGATTTCATTTGCCAATGCAAAATGTGATGCTATTTCTTTTAACTTCACGGTTGTATTTATTTATAGTTTTAATTATTTATCTCGTTTTGCAAAAGTAAAAAATTTTCATAAGAAACAATGTGTTGTATAAAAAATAATAGGCAGGATAGAGAAATACTATTTTAGAGAATATGTAAATATAAAAGAAATAAATTAAATTTGTCGGGTAAATACCAAATGAAGAATTCACTTTAACAGGATATGAGCAGCCATATATTGAGTGATAAAGAATTTGAGAATCTTTTTAATTATTGGTTTGACGATTTAATGGGTTTTGTCTGCAGTTATGTGCATGACGAAGAGGTTGCGCGTGATATTGTTCATGATGTTTTTATGGCTATTTGGAGATACCGGACGAGATTGGATTCTTCTTACTCTTTAAAATCATATCTGTTTACTTTGGCTAAGAATTTTTCGTTGAGCTATATCCGTCATCGGAAAGTAGAGATGAATTATGAGGAGGGAGTTATTCGCACACAAGAAGAGATTCAAGAAGATTTGGACAATTATGATGAGGCAATTGGTCGTTTAAAAGTAAAACTGAACGAGTTGCCAGACAAACAACGAGAAGTGCTTGTGAAATGTATCGCAGAGGGAAAGATGTATAAAGAGGTGGCTGATGAACTAAATATATCCTTGAATACGGTCAAGACACATTTGAAACGAGCAATGAAATTCATGCGTGACGGAATGCACGAGGATTTATTTATATTACTTTTCAATTTTAAATCGTAATATTTGTCACCCGTTTGAAGTAGATGTGCGTGTTATTGCAAAAAATATCACAAGCATGACTATGGATAATTGGGAAGACTCGATAGAATTTGCCAGTAGGATTCTGAATCAGCGGAATCAACTTTCTGACCAGGCAGTGGAAGAGTGGCTGGAGGATAAGCAGCATTGTGAGATTCTGGACGAATTGGCTAAAATAAAACGTTGTTTACAGTCGGATTGTTATGATGAGCTGAAAGAAGAGGAGTGGAAGCGAATTGTCAAGAAAACAGACCGTAAGCAATACAGGATACATAGGATTTGGGCGGTTGGAAAATATGTTGCCAGCATACTATTGTTTGTTGGAGGTCTTACTTTTTGTTTGTTGTGGAGTTCGAAACAGAATGAGGAAGTTGTCGTAGAAGACAATTTATTGCATTTCGGTAAACAGGGTGCCAACTTGGTCTTAGGAGACGGAAAAATCATAAGAATAACTTCTGATAATGTTTTTGACATGCGGGAGATTGACGGAACTTTTATAAGAAAAGATTCTGTTGGAATAAATTATACTCAAGATAATTTCAGCGCAGATACGTTGATATATAATGAATTGAGGACATTGACCGGGATGGAGTATGGTTTGACGTTGTCGGATGGCACATGTGTTTTCTTGAATGCCGAAACGAGTTTGAAATATCCTGTCGCTTTTAAAAACAAGCAGAGAGTGGTCGAATTGAGTGGTGAAGCTTATTTCAAGGTTGCAAAAGATTCTAACAGGCCGTTTATTGTAAATATGCATGGTGTGGAGGTTGTGGTTTTAGGGACTTCTTTTAACATAAGAGCTTATATTGACGAGCCGGATGTGACAACTACATTGGTGGAGGGGAATATTGAAATTAATGGTAGAAGACTGGCTCCGGGAGAACAAGCAAATTATACGGTGGAAACCGGCGAGCTTGTGATAAAAATTGTAGATACAGATTTGTATACGGCTGGGAAAGAAGGATATTTTGTATTTAAAAATGAATCATTGGGAAGCGTAATGAAGAGGTTGGCTCATTGGTATGGAATTCGTTATTGTTTTGAGGATGAAAATGCAAAAAATGTTAGAATTGGAGCTCGGTTTGATAAATACAAAGACATGACACCGATTATAGAGATGCTACAAAGCACAAAACTGGTGAATATATACATGAAAAATGACAGTTTATTTATTTCAGAACGAAAATGATAGAGATATATTAATGCTCCAGGAGCCTGAGAAACCGCTGGAGCATTGAAAATTATCAAAGTATGTCACACTTTAATATTACAAATTTATGAAAAAAAACTAGGAATGAATTTCCCTGGGAAGGGAAAATTTTCTAAAATTTTGTTAGTAATGAAATTAAAATTATTCTTGATTTTATTAACCTGTACGCAGTTGAATGCGGCTGTTCATTCGCAAAACAATGCCAAGATTGCACTGGATTTGGAGAACGTTTCATTGGAAGAAGTTATTTGGGAAATTCAGAAAAAAACAAATTTTGTATTTATGTACGGTACTCAAGATGTTGAAGCCGTTAAGAATTTGGCAGTAAAAGGGAAAAATTTATCTGTAAATAGAATCCTGGAATATTGTTTGAAAAATACAGAATTGCAATTTGAGATAACCGGGAATGCCGTAGTTATCAGAAAAGGAATTGCAAAACCAGAAGAGTATACTATTAGGGGTAGAGTTGTTGACGAGAAGGGTGAGCCGTTGCCTGGGGTAACAGTCATGGTAAAAGGAACGACTTTGGGCACAATAACCGATATAAAGGGTGAGTATAAAATATCTTTGCCTAAAATGGGATTGACGTTGCAATTTTCATTTATGGGAATGGCTACACAAAATATTGTTGTGAAAGATGACGTTTGTAACGTGATTTTAAAGGAAGAACTAACCAATTTGGACGAAGCTGTTGTGGTTGGGTACGGTACAATGCGTAAAAAAGATATTACTGGAGCGATTTCAGTTGTTGATGAAAAATTGTTAGAAGAATCAGCAGCTTCGGATATAGGGACAATTATTCAGGGACAGATTCCGGGACGACACATATTAACCGGAAGTGGTTCACCGGGAGAACCTGTTCAGATGCAGATACGTGGAGTTGGCTCATTGAGCGGTAATACATCTCCATTGATTGTTGTTGATGGGGTTGAAATGCCGTCTGATTTTTCTATAAATGAATTAAATCCCGCAGAGGTGAAAAGCATTAGTGTATTGA
>CAKVCR010000200.1 GCA_934725835.1 uncultured Odoribacter sp. | reverse complement strand
GCTTTAAAGTCTTTTGACTTATATAAGAAATCTGGATAGCCGGTCTTGCCCTTGAATTGGTATGTTATTTTGTCATGATATGCCTCATGTAATAAACCATAAACATAATGTTCGTATAGCAAAGACATGTCCAGTACAAAAGGTGTTATCTTGTTATTGGAAACACTTGCTTTGTTAATGCTGTAATCAAAGCATTTGAGTATTGTTTTCGCCAAACGTACAGCCTCCGAATATTCGTTGAATAGCTTACTTGAACGTATTTGCCTTACAGATTTCATGTCTACATAATCACTCACATTTTCAAACTTTTTCAGAGATTTTGCTGTCAAAATTTTAAGATACGACAGGTGATTGTTGTCCATGTTGCCGATTAACGTCTTTGAGAAAAGAAGAGCTTTTTTCAAAAGACGGTTTTCAGGAATATCAGTAGAATATTCATCGTATTCACAGTATATCCTGTCATACCTCTTTGTCGCTATATTCAGTCTCTCGTTTTTGAGTAATTTAATATGTCCTTTTACTTTCTTGAGATTCTCATGACGATGAACATATCCCCTTTTTAAAGATTTAATACGATTCACCACGCTAATAAAATGAATCACAATAAGAGGGCTGATTACGCTATTCAGTGACGGTGATTCTATTTGCGGCTTGTCTAAATCAATCTTGTATATTTCGTTAAACGAATCCAACGCAAGGTCGGAAGTGAAACAAGCCATAAACATACTGAGGAAATCTATATTCTCCATTCCTCGTTTGGGTGTCACAATCAAAGATTCCTTATTATCAATCCATTCGGCTCCAATTTTAAAAGAAGCATAATATCCATAAGACTTACTATCCATGGGTTTATCCCATTTAATAAGATCAAGATTGTTGTATCTCTCATCATATTCAACGGGAAAACCATCCAATATCAATTTTTCGTGTTCTCGTAGTTGTATCATATCAAACTTTCGTCTTCTGTATCCACTGCTTCTTCCACAACTTGCATTGGTTGTAAATTAGACCATGCTTGAAAAGCTTTAGTCTTCTCTTCATTCGAGACGTTTATAATACCATCGCTAATGTATTCTGCAATGAGTGGAAGTATCTCAAACTCTACTTTATTTGCCAATTCATCTTCGGAAGAAGCCATAAAATAGCTATGACCCACCATTAAATCATCTACACCAAAATCCCCACATTGATGTTTAGGATTCATGATAAAGAACTTAATATCATTGAACAATCCTATAGCCTTTATCTTTAGCTCTTGATTATTCAATTTGTCATAATATTTTTCAATGACATCCGGATTAGATTGCAGGGTGATGAATGCAAAACGCCTGCGAAGAGCATAGTCTAAAGTTCCAGTACTTCTATCAGTCGTATTCATTGTACCGATAATGTAAAGATTACTTGGAACACCAAACAATGTTTTTGAATAAGGTAACAATACTTTTAACGGATGATGTCCTTTGTCGCGTTTGTCAGATTCTAACAGTGTTATTAATTCGCCAAATATTTTTGAAACATTACCTCTATTGATTTCATCAATAATGAGAACAACTGACTTATCTGTCTTTGCATGATATTCCTTTTTAACAGCCTCAATGAATGCTTGAGCATATTGCTGCCAATTATTTTCACTTCCTTTACCTAAAGCCTGAAGTTTTATTTTTTCGATATTTAAGGGAGAAGGAGTATACTCTTTCTCTCGCTGGCTGGTTGATTTTGTACTTCTACAGTTTATCGTTGTATTTCCATCATTCCACCAGACATAAAGAGAAGATCTTCCAGAAATGGTTGGTATTTCCTTTTTGTTTTCGAATCCGTTGATTTGTTGGAGGTAATCATCTATACATTCAATAATATCCTTGCTTTCGTCTGTAACTACTGCACTGCATGCACGTTTAAATATACCATCTTCAGGTTCGTATGCAACACCTATACTATCCCCATTCGCATTTGCCTGAACATGGGGTTTTAATCCCTCAACAAAATCCTCATAATCAAGTGATTGATGAAATGTAGTAAAGAATATTCGATTATCAAGTAACTCATTATACCTATTCATAACTGCAACATGATCCGTCAGATCTACATCACTAACCCCAAGCACATTAAGAGCTATTGCTGCAGTATTGTAAGTTTTTCCTGTACCAGGTGCACCTTGTAATATTATATTGTGCTTTGATCTAAGCAAATTAGCACATTTATCTGTAAATGCCTTATTATTCATATATGCCAACCATTCTTTTATATATTTATATTGTTCGGTATTTTTACCACACGATGAAAATGTCCCTTGTGAGAAAAGCCTAGACTGAGGCTGTTTGTAGTTATCTGCCCATGATAAAATTTTTACCTTCCTAAAATTTACGTTTATATATTTTGCTGTTAGATTAGCGTCAGTAAAGTTTTCTCCTATAATCTGACATAAGGCAATTGCCTGATTACCTTTTCTAACAAGAACGATATTGCCATTATCTATGTTTTTGAAATTTCTACATTGACCATCATCCCACTCGCCAGTACCAATAACCGGCTCTAGTTCTAGAAGCATTAATGTTGAGTTAATTTGAGTACCACCTTTTCCCTCTGGGAGATGCATTTGTATATGCCAATATTTATCAAATTCCAAATTTTGTGGAGCATACTTAGTCTTATTTCTTGATATCCGAATAATGTCATCAACCGTTATATCATTAGATATCCAGTATTTTTTTTGACTAGATGATACTCCATATTTTGATAGTTCATTTTGGAATAGCAAATCAAGTCTTTCATCTTGCACCTTTTGATAGTAAGCTTTGATTTTCTCATCAGTCTGAGTCCCATCACCATGGTTCTCTTCGTGTTTTTCTTTTGAATTCTTAAGATACCCAACGAATCGACTTGGGGCGAAACATATTATCGAGTCGATAATTTCAACAACATAATTTTTACCTCTAATCATTTTTTCAATAGCCCAAGACTTATATTCATCGCCTTGTTCTCCTTGTAAATATGAATAAAGAGTCCTTATGTTGGAAACTATATCTTCTTGCGTTTCAATGAAATCATATCTGTCCATAAATATCAAGTGTAATATATTAAGTTTAGATGAATTAATCAAATCATCATTTCAGATTGTGCCATTGCCATAGCCGCGAGTTTTAACTCGTTTTCATTCTCTACTACATCCAGTATTTTGTCTGCCAGCCATAGTGTAAGAAGTTCATTTTTATCAATCTTAAAATATTCAGCTAATTGTATTACTTGTGTTCGTTTAGCATATCTATCGCCACGCTCTATTTTGCTAAACATCGGAGTGTCTATTTCAAGCAAAGCTGCCAATTGCCTTTGTAGCACATCGTGTTCTTCTCTCAACTCTTTTATTTTGTTTCCTAATAACATGGTCTTTATTCTTTTGAGTTCAGTATGTATTTTCATCGAAATTCGACGGATTTAAACATTTTCGACGGAATGGGCTGTCTTTATCCGCTATAATATGACGGAATCCGTTATAAATTCCGCTATAATTGGCGAACCCCGCTATATCTTCTGCTATAATTATTCATTTAAGAACCAAGTTCGTCCATTGGCAGATATAAGTTTATCAACACTTAGAGCATTAAGAATATCTCCCAATATCCTCAATTGTTGTTCCCGTGTTTTAACTTGTGGCATTACATCTTTGATGTATTCATAAATGCCATCACGTTTGGCACCATCCGAACCTGCATTCTTAAGATATTGCAGAATCATTTGTTTAATCTTGTCCTTATCAAGTCCTTTTTGCTTGGTGTAACCTTGCAATTGACGGGTGGCTTTGGCAACTCCTAAAGAAATTGTATAATTGGGAGCATCTCCCTCAATAAGACCTCTGTTCAGCAAGTCTTTTGCAATATCTTCATGTATGAATCGGCCTTTCTGCACAGCATCAAGTGATATACAATCCCATAAAGACAGTGTATTGTTGGTTTTCAGTAAATCCGTATATCGCTTATTAATCTCGTTACCATATATGCGTACAACAACTTTCTTTTTTGCCGCATCAATCTCGTAGTCCGGCATCGGAAAGTGTCTACGCCATTGCTCGTTAAACATTTTCTTGATGTCACGGCTTACGGTATCAATCATATTGAAGTCCACCATTGCCTTGCATAGGCACTCATTGCGGAAATAGGTCTGAGATTCCTCGTTTTTCAAAGCATTCTCCAAAGTTCCAGGGATGAAAGTTCCGGCGTTGGAATAATACAAATAGCCGGGATTCTCCACAAAATTGATACGCTGCTGCATAGTATAGTCTTGATGTGCAATACAATTATGAAGTGCTTCGCGTATGGTATAGTCATCATACTGCTTCATTGTATCCGGGAAAAGCGTACCACCGGGCATTTCACGCAAAGTCAGATTCTCTATTTTTGAGAGGATTTCATCCACCGTTAATATGAATGGGACTGTGAAATGTTCGTAATCAACTACATCTTGATTTGCATCTCTGCGTGTCCAAGTCACTTGTGCAACGGCTGGGCGTAGTTTGAAAGACGATTCATATTTGCCTAACAAGATGATAGCGGCACGAGTAATACTTCCATTTTTCATTAGTCCGCATTTGCCGAGAAATGTCTGTATTGACCAAGAGTTTACCTCTGATTCAGGAATACGACTATGTACCTTCTTAAACATTTTGCGAGCTTTGGCAATAGCAACCTCGTCAAGGTCGTCTATCGTAGCATCAGGAACAATCTGTGCAGACCAATCTGTTTCGCCAAGAATTGGCTCGTCAAGAATGGCATTCATACGTTCGGTTGTCATCTCTACAAGGGAATCTTCAATTCTCTGCCATGCTTTGTTATGTGCATAAACAGGACGTTTGGGTTGATGTTTAGGAATATGGATAACCCAAACTTTCTTGTGAGTATCGTCAGTAACAAACTCTTCAATATCGAGACCTTCTGTTGAAAGATTGACACAGCGTTCAGTCAGACGAAGAATAGCTTTCTGTCTGTCGTAATTATATGTATCCGTTCCGACAATTTCCAAAGAGCTGTCATGTACACCAATCACCAAATGTCCACCTTCCATATTGGCAATAGCCGACACGTATGAGATAACATCATTCTTCTCGTCCCCACAGAACGAGTTCTTCAAATTCTTAAATTCCTTCCATTCGCAACGAGCATTCTCTTGTGGATACTTGCGAAGGAGGTATTGTTGTAGTTCAAGTTCTAACATATGACAATTCAATCAAAAGCAACCCAAATTTCTCGTTTCAATTTCATCTAAATTTTGACTGCTTATTACTTTTATTCTATTGTCGATTTTACTTTTCCGATTTTTGACGATACAAAATTACCGATTACATCGGTACCTATAAGACTTTCACGGTCATATTCTTTTCTGTACTCCATGATGTAATAACTTATTGTTTCAGGATAATCATAGACGAATCTTCGGCAAACTTTCTTGTACATAAGCAATATGCGTTCGTCGTCGGCAAACTCAAACAGATAGTCAAGCATCCGGCCTACTTCATTTGCAGTTGCGTGTTTCCTCGCACAGAACTCCTC
>CAKVCR010000199.1 GCA_934725835.1 uncultured Odoribacter sp. | reverse complement strand
AAGGGCGTTTAGGAATTGTTAATAAAAAAGAGGAGTCAGAGGTGTTTTATCCGCGAGATCATACAATGTTTAAAAATATAGCATCTGATACAGAGGAGTATTTTAAAAGGGGACTTTATACAATGGGGAATGGGAAACGCTTTGAGTACAACGCTGATTTGTCCGCAAATTATTCTCGTGAAATGAAACGTCATTTAATTTTTGCGAATGCACAATGGAGTTTTAGTGAAAGAAAATACAATAATGTTTCTTTTCAGGCAAGGGGATTCGCAAATGATAGAATGGATTATATAACTCATGCTAAGGAGTATGCAGAGGGAGGACCCACTGGAGATGAGTCTCTTTCTAGAGAAGCAAGTGCTTTGTTATCTCTGAACTATTCATATGATAATCGTTATTTGTTGGATGCGACATATAGGGCAAATGCTTCTTCTTTATTTGGAAATAAAAAGAGATGGGGACATTTTTGGTCTGCAGGTATAGGTTGGAATTTACACAAGGAGCATTTCATGGAGAATATTGAATATTTAAATCAATTACGTTTTAGAGCTTCTACAGGGTATTCAGGATCTCAGAATTTTAATTCTTACCAAGCTATTGCAACATATAAATATTACAATGAGATTTATGACAATATAATAGGAGCTAAGTTATTAGGATTAGCTAATCCTGATTTGCAATGGCAAAAGACACAAGATAATAATTTGGGTGTTGATATTACATTATTTGATTTATTAGATATCACATTCGATTATTATGTGAAAAATACTGAGAATTTGTTGACTCCCGTGTCCTTGCCGCCTTCTGCAGGATTCACTAGTTATACTGAAAATTTAGGTAAAACAAAGAATAAAGGAATTGAATTTAAGTTGAATTATAGAGTATTAAAAAATAGTGAGAAGTCTATGTATTTAACGCTTTTTGCGTCAGGCATGCATAATAAAAATAGAATAACTAAAATATCTGATGCGCTTTCTTTGATGAATAAAAGTAGAGATGCAAATAAGGATAGTGGTGGTGGAGGAAATCCTAATTTAGAAGAAAACTCGGCAATAACTAGACCGTCCGTGCGATATGCAGAAGGACAATCGATGGATGCTATTTGGGCTGTGCGTTCTTTGGGAATAGATCCGGTGACTGGTGATGAAGTTTTTTTAGATAAAGATGGTAAAATGGTATATAGGTGGAATGCTGCAAATCAAGTTGTCGTTGGTGATAAACAGCCTAAATTGAGTGGTACATTTGGATTTAATTTTGAATATAAAGGATTTAGTGTCAATACTTCTTTTTATTATAAATTAGGTGGTCAGTATTATAATCAAACGTTGGTTGATAAAGTAGAGAATGTTGACATTCAGTATAATGTTGATAAAAGAATGTTGACTGATCGTTGGACAACGCCAGGAATACCTGCCAAATTCCGTAAGTTTGATCCTTATGCTCCTTTAACTCGACCAACATCTCGCTTTGTTCAAGATGTAAGAGAGTTACAAATGACATCTTTGAATATAGGTTATGATTTTAGATTCTGTAGTTTCCTAAAGAAAAGTCGAATCGAACGTTTGAAATTGCAGTTTTACATGAATGATGTATTCCGAACTTCAACAATTAAAGCAGAAAGAGGTATCGAGTATCCTTTTGCAAGAAGTTGTTCATTTTCTTTGCAGGCAACATTTTGATTGTTGGATAATAAGTATAAAACCAAAAAGTGGAAATTATGAAAAATAGAATATTTCGTTTGCAAATAATGTTGGTTACACTATTGACGTTGTTTAGTGTGACTGGATGTAATAATTGGTTGGATGTAAAACCTAAAACAGAAGAGGAGGCAGAAGAGTTGTTTTCTACTTTAGATGGGTTTAAAGCAGCTTTGGCTGGAGTCTATATTGGGTTGTCTCAATCAGAATTATATGGGCGTGAAATGTCATTTGGAATGGTTGGGATTTTAGGGCAAGAATGGAGTAGCGGTGCAACATTGGATAATTCATATAGTGCATATAGTTATTTGTTAAATTACAATTATGAGCAAGGAGTTGTAAAAACAATGATTGACGCAATATGGAATAAAATGTATGAAAGTATTGCTAATGTTAATACTTTAATTCAATATGCAGATTTAAAAAAAGATGTTTTGGGAAATTATTATGGAATCGTAAAAGGTGAGGCTTTGGCATTACGGGCATATATGCATTTTGATTTATTGCGTTTGTTTGCTCCCTATGATTTTAGCGAAAGCGCAAAAGCAGCGATACCATATGTATTGGAAGCTAAACCAGCAATAGCTCCTCAATTGACTCCATTAAAATTCATAGGGCTCGCCTTGAATGATTTAAATGATGCTCTCAAGTTATTAAAAGAAGATCCTATCTATTTAGGATTAGATGTATCTGGTATTGATAATGGATATATGGTAAACCGCCATTTCCATCTGAATTACTATGCGGTTTTAGGATTAAAGGCTCGTATTGCATTATATGCTCAAAATAAAGAGGTAGCTTATGACGCTGCCAATGAGGTTGTCTTGGCACAACAAGAAAAAGGATTATTCCAATGGATAAAAACTGAAGATTTGACAACAACAGTGATGAATCTTCGTGATAGAACTTTTTCTTCAGAACATTTATTTGCTTTTAACGTAACTAGATTGGAAGAATATATAAAAGGGTATTTCCGTGAATTTTCAACTCCATTGACGGGACGTTTATTGCCGGATGCTCTTTATGAAGCAGATGATTATAGACGTGCTCTTTATGAAACATATGGGGGAGCTCCGAATGTACTGACTAAATTTTGGCAATTGGAGAAAGTTTTTGTTTCTGGGAAAGGACTGGTTTCTCCAAAGCGAGACAGAATGCCAGCTATTAGAATTTCTGAAATGTATTATATTTTGGCAGAAGTAATGAAAGAAACAGATTTGAATGGAGCTATAAATGTTTTGAATACTTTGAGGCGTTATCGTGGATTAACTGATTTGAGAAATTTGACTAAGGATGAATTACAGAAAGAGTTGGAACAAGAGTATTATAGAGAATTTGTAGGTGAAGGTCAACTTTTCTTTTATCATAAAAGAATGAACACAAATATGATAGCAACAGCCAATGCTGTATATGTGCTTCCTATGCCAGCTGATGAGATTGATTTAGGACAACGTCAATAATGAAAATAGAATAGTTATGAAAAATATATGTTTTACAATTTTACTCGGATTAGGATTAATCGTAAGTTTTGTTGCTTGTCAAGAAGATGAAATTGATTTTTATACTGGTCCAATAGCAATAAATATGACCCTTAATGATGGTGATGGGACTTTTGTTAAAGGAGAGAGTGATCAAGAAAAAGTCTTTAAAATAAAATTAAGGGTACAAGGTGATATTTCTAAGGATAGAGTATTGAAGTTTGCTTTTGGAGAACAGCATACAGCTGTCGCTGGAACTAATTTTGAACTTCCCATGTCTGTTGGTATAGAGGCAGGGAGGCAAGATACTGTAATAGAATGTAAGGTCTATCGAACCGGTCTTACTGAAAAACCATTGTTTTTTGATTTAATAGTTGATTCTTCTAGTGATTTTGTTGGAGGGGTAAATGGAGAATTGATTGTAAAACTGATGATAGGATTTCCAACTCAATGGATAGATCCAACAGGTTGGGCTGCAGGATATTATTTAGGAAAGTGTACCCAGGCAAAGTACCAATTTGTATTTGAACAATTAGGAACATTGGATTTGTCTGATTATCAGGGTGCATGGGGTAGTGGATATAGGGACTTGGCAAATAAACTAAATAGTATTTTACGAGAACAGAACCCTCCTTTACTGGATGATGATGGTTCTGTGATGAAATTTGGTCCTGGATATTAATTTTAAAATAAAGTTGTTATGAGAAATTTGGGATATATTCTTTTGCTCATGCTGTTAATGAGTAATTTGTCTTCTTGCTTTAATGACAAGGGGAATTATGATTATATAGAAATACAGGAAGCAGTAATTAAGGCTATACCTGGAGTGACTGATAATGGTAATCGGTTAGTTTGTTTGGAAAATGAACAGATAAAATTGAAACCAGAGTTAGAATTTAAAGCTGGCTCTACTGCTGAAGATTATGAATTTATATGGTTTCGTTTCCCTAAAAAACCTCAGGGAACATCTGGACATTATGAGCAAGCAGATACGCTTGCAATGACTCAAAATTTGGATTATAAGATTGTCAATAGTCCAAGAGATTACTGGGTGGTATATAAGGTAATTCATAAAAAAACTCATGCATTAAGTGAACAAAAATTTGAATTTATTATTTCAGCGGTAAATGGTTGGATAGTGTTGGATGAAGATGGAAATGGACATGGAGATTTGCAGATTATTCGTGACAAAGATATTGTAAGTGGCGGAGATGGACGTGTTATTAATAATTATTATTCACAGAATAATGGAGGGAATAAAATTCATAACGGTAGATTTATAGCATATTGCAATTATTTGACTAATATGTATATTTATTCAGAGCAAGGGGCTTATATATTAGATGCTTCTACCTATATTGAAAGACCGGATAAAAGTTATGCTGATTTATTTAGTTCAGTTGTATCATTGGACGTGATTAATCCTCAGGCCGAATACTATGACAGGTCTGGTGGCAATACAGAAGTTTTGGTGAATGATTATAAAATTTATAAAGTTTCTTACCGAATGATGGGACAGACTCAATTTACCGAAGCGACAGGTGTTGGAGAATATAAAGCCGCACCATCAATTGCTCCTATTCGAGTTGCTGGAAGTAGCAATTGTGCCGTTTTATTTGATATGTTAAATAATCGTTTTTTGACAATTGGTACATGGGGTAATCTTGCAGCTCCTGCTTCAGCAAGTGGTGTTTTTAATATAGGGGCTGTAAATCCGGAATGGGAGTATATTTATTTAGGTGAAGGGAAAGATGGTGAAACTTGTTTGGTGATGAAAGATGATACAGGTATTCGTTATTTGTTACGAGCTAATTTGGTGTCCAAAGAGCCGGTAGCTGTAGCTTGTGTTAATTTGGAAAAATTGCCTGATATTAAAGAATCTGCTTATTATGCTTTTGGGATACGTGGTGAATTTATGTTTTATGCAACTCATTCTAAAGTATATACTTGGCGTTTTGGAAAAGAAACGGCTTCGGACTTTCTTTCTGTTGCCGATGGGGAGGAGATTGTTGGAATGAAATTATACAATAATCCAGATGATAATTCAATGAATGGAAAGATATTATTTATTGCAACTCGTAAAGAAGGCAAGGGTAAAATTTATAAAGTGTTATTTAATGAGATGAATGGTATGCCTCTTGCTGCCCCCAAAGTGTATTCGGGATTTGGAATTATAAAAGATATGTTTTATAAATCATAGAATTAATTGGAATTTTATGAAAAAGGTGATTGGAATTTTTTTATTGGCAGTGTTAGCACTGCCAATAAAAGCTCAGAATGGAATTTTCAAGGATATGACTTGGGAAGAAGCGGCTGCTTTGGCTCAGAAAGAGGGAAAGATTGTAATGGTGGATGTAATGATGAAGCCATTGAATGAGAAAATGAAACAAGCTAAACTACAACAGGACCGTGAGATTTTCAAAGTAAAAGAAGTAGTGGAT
>CAKVCR010000198.1 GCA_934725835.1 uncultured Odoribacter sp. | reverse complement strand
ATCCACATTACTAAACAAATCACACATATCACCGGCAGATGTTTGCAAAACAATGTTCCTACCGGAAACTTTTGATGATTCGACAACTCGTATTTCATATCCAAACTCAGGAGGAAGCACGATAGCCCTACCACGACGAACTGAAACAGGTTCATTATTAGCATAATCAACTGTAACTTTTCCTGTATTTTTATCATAGTTCACCGTTACACCCTGTTTTTCTAAACCCAAATCAATATATCCTGTTTCCTCTTGCCCAAGTTGTTTCACCTCAATCGTTACTGAGCTATTTCCACATTTAAGAAGCAACAAGGCTGATCGATCCTTATTCTCTTTCACCGGCAAAACATGCACAATAACTTGCTGAGGATTTGTATTCTGAACTCGAGAAATATAGCACCAATCTGATTCTCCTTCTATCTCCCAATCTCCACTACTATTTATCGTAAGAGTATCTTCTCCTCCTATACTCTCAAACAATAAGTTACGATTTCCATCAACTTCAATAAAAGCCGGTATTTTATCTTCACTACTAGAACTGCATGCATAACCTAATAACAATATCCACATGCATATTACCAATTTATTCTTCATAAGCTATAATTTAAATACATCATTAATTTCGGATTGTATGTTCAATTTTCAGATACTATAACTGTTTTACCGCTAATGGAGAATTTGACATTATTAATCTCCCCTATCAAGCTAAGAATATCATCAAAGCTTTCAAACCGCATCAGCTCTCCTGAGAACAAACGTTCTTTCACAGAAGGGCTTTGGTAAAAGATTTGAAAATCATACCAACGAGCTAACGTTTCTAAAATATCTTCTAAACGCTTTTTTGCAAATACATATTTGCCATCCTTCCAAGCCACATACTCATTCACGTCCACCACATCCTGCTCTATGCTACCATTAGCATAGTTGAACGAAATGTGATGTCCCGGCTGCAATAAAAAAACTTTATCAGAGACTTCAGGATACTCCACTTGCACTTTACCGCGAACCAACGTTACACTTAAATCTCGGGTATCTTTATAATTCGTCACTCCAAAACTTGTCCCCAATACTTTCACTTTTTGAATGCCGGAATATACAATGAAAGGGCGTTCAGAATCCGAGGCAACATCAAAATAAGCCTCTCCTTCCAAATAAACCTCTCGATTATTTCCTAAAAATACTTCCGGATATACAAAACGTGTCTCTGAATTTAACCACACTTTCGTCCCATCTTCCAATATCACTTGAAAAACTCCGCCACGAGGTACATTTAATTTATTATAAGCCAACTCCACTCCTGACAACGAATCTGGACGTGTATAATCCAGCCGGCAACTGTCTACAAGGATATTCTCTGCAATTCTGTTATTAACGACCTTCAATGACTCCAAATCAAAAACCCGTCCATTCGCCAATTCCAAAACAGCTTTATTCCTGCCAGGTTGAATCACTTCGACTACAAGCGGCTTATTCTCTGCATCCCGATACGTAAAAAACAATGCACCTCCAATTAAAACAACCACCATTGCAGCAATTTTCACCCAACGCATCATGAGAACTCTACGTCTTTCTCTACGTAATTTAGATTCCATCCTCGACCATCCGTCATTCACGTCAATGCTTTTCAACTGATTGCGCTTATCACAAATATATTTACGCGTAGTCATTGCTTGCAGAAAAGTCTTGCGTCCTGCCGAAGAATCTATCCATTTTTGCAATTCATCTTTTTCAACAGACGTCAAATTACCTACTATATACTTCCCAACTAATTCTGAAATTCTAAAAAAGCTATCACTATCTCCCATGATTCGTATATAAAGTGTCACACAATTAAAGTAGCTTCATTTCTACTTCAACATAGAAACACGGGAATCAAATTTTATAGGATGTTTAAAAATAGAAAATTAAATATTATTAACAAAACAGCGATCAATGAATGAAAAAATCATCAGAAGATAATAACTATCCTTCATACTCAAACGCAACCGCTTATATGCCTCTTTTTTATATGTTATGACCGAATTTTTTGTCAGATTCATTTTTTCTGCAATTTCCAAAGTATTCAAGCCTTCCAAAACATATTGTATTACCATACGTTGTTGTTTGGGCAATTGATCTATAGCCGAATTAAAAATACGGTGCGCTTCTTCTTCAATCAAATAATTCTCCCCTTCAATCTTCGCCTGTAAATCCTTCAAATCAACATCACATAAGGATGCATGATGACGGTTGTCTCGTATAAAATTCAAACAAGCGCGTTGTACAACGATATAGAGGAAAGATTTTATAGATGCGTAATTGCCAAAATCCTTACGCTTGTTCCAAAACTTTAAGAATGATTCTTGAACAATATCTGCTGCTTCAAACTCGTTTTTCAAATAATGACCTGCGAAAAGACATAACGAAGGGTAAAAAGTCTCAAATAGAATTCTTAAAGCTTTCTCGTCTCCCTGTCTCAGCTGTTTTACTAACGAATCTTTATTCAATTCATTTTTACTATCCATCGCAGAAATCAATATAATGTATTCCGCAGCAAAAATATAAATTATATCATAAATACCTACACAAAAATCAAGGATGTATTATCCTAAAGATATCAGTATTGTACTGGATTCAAAAAGTAGACGAACAGTATGAATTCCTCTCCCTTCCCTCCAGTATCCCTCTCACTTATTTATATCTTTGATATAGTCTTGAGATATGTTTGAGAAAGAAAAAAAACGGAAGGTGAAGAGAAGAATGCCACTGGCAAAGCTAACGGGTAAAATAAAAGCCAACCGATTTCTGAATGAACGGTTGGCTTTTATTTCATTGACAAAATATAACGACAAAATCAGTTCTTTTTCAAGACATAATATTCTGCAAGTTCTCCCTGATTAACGGTTCCTTGTTCATCGGAAAGTACCACTGCATTTTCCTGAATTTTGTAATAGGTCTTTTCTCCGGAAGAGGGGGTAATCAATTCCAGTAAATCACCATTAAGGAGGTTGTAAACTCCGTTGGTTTCAAAAACTCCGTCTTTGACTCCCAGATATTCGCTCCTGAGATAGTAGGTTGAATCGGCATTCACGGTAAGAATCGTTTTGATTCCTCCGCAATCTGCACATGGAAGCGTTCCCTCGTATGTGCCATAGAAATCATTGGACTTGGTTGCCACTTCGGTAGTAGCCTCCTGCGTTTTTACCTGTGTCGTGTTTTTTGTGGCAGAACCTTTACAGCCAGCAAACACTACAACTAATGCGCCCATTAATAGAAATTTTGCATTCATAGTGTAAATGTTGTGTTTGACAATAGAACAAATATAGTCAATTCATACATAGGAAGTTCTTAAAATACATTAATTCTTCTGTTTCATTACTTTATCCCCGTTGGGGCGGGGTGCTACTCGGGCACATAGATTATCTCTCCATTTTCCAATTCGTAGGCTATCCCCACTTTCTTGCCGCGGGTGCCGGACTGCTGCTGGTTTTCGGAAGGCGTATAGCGGTTAATTTTTTCTCCCTCTTTAGTGATGATTTCCATATTCTCTTTTCCGGGATTTTTTACCATCGTGAAATCCTCCTTGGAAAGCATCTCTGTCATATTATAGCGTGTAACCAATGCTACCATCAAGGCTACGGCAAATACCATCGCCACATCGAAGAGATTGGACACCACACTGATGGGATCGCTGTCCTCCTCTTTTTTCAATAGATTGCGTTTCATGCCCGATTGCGTTTTTCGTTTATCAATTCAACTAAAAATTCCAGATTTGTCATATCTTGAAGATACCAGCGCTGTTTTACCTGTTGCGTCAGGAAACCGATAGCTCCGGCAAACAGACCGATGACGGTGGTCGCAAAAGCGACCTGCATATTATAAGCCATGGAGGCAATATCTCCTGTAGACAGTCCCACCAATGCCGGTCCCATCGGTATCAGAGTCCCCATCAGACCCAGTATCGGTCCTAATTTGGTGAGTGTCTTGGAGGTCGCCAAATCTTTATCGGCAGCTATTTCAAAATTGGCCAAAAGACGTTGCACCTGCGCGTGACTCTCCCGCGATTCCATAATGCGGCGCATATAAGTCACTACCAAGGATTTGTTATTTGCCGGCAATTTACCGTCAAATTCATCCAGATTAGCAAGACGCAAGGCTTCCAGCTGTTCGCGCAACATTTTGTCAGTCCGACGAATAGAAAGGTATTGACCGAAAAAACTACCCACCAATAACAGCGAACGGAAAAACAGTGCTATCAATAACACGACAACAGGTACAAGCAGACCCGTTGATATCCAAAACATAATGTCAGAAATTGTATTCATATTCTTACTATTTAATTTATTATCAAATCAAAAACTATGTGTGTATCTTCTCTTTATCTCTTTCGCAACTGTTGGCGGAGCAATCCCAACACTCCTCCGGCAATGAATATTCCGACACATCCTGCAAGTGCCCACCAATCAACCGTTGCCACTCCCTCTACGGCAGTCCGCCCGTTTACGGTGGCCACAATACCCAATATAGCTACCAATGCATTGGTAAGAAAAAGCAGTTCCAACCGTAGATCAGTTTCCGGCAAAAGCAAACGCAATCCCCAACGACCCAACGGTATCAACACAAATACGGCGGTTGCAAAGCACCAGGCTACCGTTTGGAAAGCTACTCCGGGCATTGTAAAAATCAACTGGGTGAGTCCAAAGAACAGTACCGGAAACACCAATACTCCGGGAAACCAATAGAGCAGCATCTGAGCAAAACGCATCCGTCTTTTCACCGGTGACATATTTGCCACATGGACCGACAACAGACAAAACGCCATCTGCAAGGATACCTCCACCGTCAGCACGACCGATGTATCCAACATCAATGCCTGGTTGCCCAACCAGTCGGCAATCTGCGTTTTCGACTGTTCTATAGCATATTTCCAGGTCAAAATAACAAACAGTGCCAGGATGCCGGCTGCAATCCATGTTGCTGTCCATCTCCAAAATGTCTGCTTCAACAGAAAATTGAAAGCAGTGATAAATATCAAAATCCAAACAATCGTATCCATAGTCAAGCATTGTTTTTACGTCTTCTCCGCATCAAGAGTGCCAGACCGACTATAACGAGCATCACAGCCATTGCAATCCACAGACTGTCCAGCTGTCGTGTCTGCCGCTCTGCATGTCTGTTCAACTCTTCTTTCTTCATCACAACTCCCTTATTGTCGTTTTGAGCAGCCGCCTCTCGGATTTGCGAAATATTCTTCTGATACGCTGCTGCTGTCGGAGCATCCACTTTCGATGCAATAAAATCACGCAGTTTCGCATTGTCACAGACAAAACCGGAACAGGAAGGTTTATATTTATCCACAAGCTCCGTATGCAATCGGGATAGCTCAGCTATCTGCTGTTCATCGGCTTTCCACATACCCTTACGCACGGTTTCAAGCATCACGGCTGTCATCTCTTCAAGAGCTGCCGGATTACGGTTTTCAAAAAAATCCTTCAACCCTAAATTGATCCCAATGCATTCAGGCATCATAATATGAGAGAGAACGCTGCGAGAATTCCAGGTTTGCCAGCCTTGCATTACTTTTTTCTTGTGCTGTTCATAAATGTTCATAGTTTTTTCCTTTCCTTTTAATTTATTTTAACTCCGACTTATAATA
>CAKVCR010000197.1 GCA_934725835.1 uncultured Odoribacter sp. | reverse complement strand
GGACGGGTGAAACGATATGAAGATATAACAAATTTATTAACAATGATAAAACTGACGAATGATGTAGATTTTACAATTGAAAACCGGACAATAATTGTAGGTGTTAACAAAAACCGGAAATAGGGAGGTATTTCCGGTTGAAAAAAGATGCCTCATATAAGTCTGCAAGCATTTGAGGCAACGTTTAATTTCAATCTAACAAATTTATGAAAAAAAGATTATTAAAGAGTGTAATGTCAAGAAAAAGAATGTGGCTACGTAAAATGTTTTTGCGTATGAATTACCTGATTTGTTTTTTGATGGTTATGGTGCTTTCTGCTTCTGCAAAGGTTTATTCACAAGATGGAACGATAACTTTGAAGATGAAAGATGCTTCATTGATAGAGTTTTTTAGTGAAATTACTAAAAAGACAGGATATGATTTCTTGTATAATTATGATGTTGTGCAGCAGAAAGGGAATGTGAGCGTAAACGCTAAAACGGTTCAATTAAAGACTTTGTTGAGCGACCTATTATCAAGCAAAGATTTAGAATATGAATTTAAGGATGATGTGATTATCGTGCGTAATCGTACAGACGAGTTTGTGCAAGTAATTCCGCAGTCGGTGAAAAAACGTACGGTAATCGGAACGGTAAAAGATAGCAATGGTGAACCGATTCCGGGAGCTTCTATTATTGTGAAAGGAACCCAGACCGGTGTAGCCACGGATATCGATGGTAAATTCGAAATTCGAGTGGATGACGTTGCAGGAGTAATCTTTCAGATTTCTTTTGTTGGAATGAAAAACAAAGAAGTGAAGTTGGGTACTTCTAATGTATTGAATGTTGTGTTGGAGAGTGATACCAAAGCTTTGGAAGAAGTGGTCGTTACCGGTTATCAGACGATTTCTCGCGAACGTGCTACAGGATCGTATGATTTGATATCTAAGGAGCAACTTTTGAGACCTGCCTCTGATTTGTCTTCACGATTAATAGGAACTACAGCAGGTGTTCAAGCGACTCTAACAGAAGATGGAAAGGCAAAATTAGAAATTCGTGGTCGCTCTAGTCTGAATGCAAATGCACAGCCCTTGGTGGTTGTTGATGGTTTTCCTGTTGAGGGGGGCTTTGAATCGATAAATCCGAATGACGTAGAAACTGTAACTGTATTGAAAGATGCTGCTGCTGCATCTATTTGGGGGGCAAGATCTGCTAATGGTGTAATTGTGGTTACAACAAAGAAGGCTGCACATGGGAGCAAGTTAAGCGTTTCTTTTAATACTTTTTTGCGCTTCCGCCAGAAAATGGATTTAAAATATGCCAATCCGACAGCTACGTCAGCAGATCAAATTAGATACGAAGAAATGATTTTTGGGAAATATGGATTAGCTTTGAATGAAGGTGTTTTTTCAGAGGATGATGTCGCAGGAAAATGTTATACATTAGCTCAAATTGCAATTAATGAAGCTCGATTGGGTCGAATTAGTGAAACTGAAAAAAACAATCGTTTAGAAGAATTGAAACGAGTGGATTATAAGGACGATGTTTACAAGTACATGTTACGGAATCCTTTTTTGCAGCAGTATAATTTGTCTATATCTGGCGGAGGGGATAAAGTAGGAATAATAAGTTCATTACTTTATGAGAAGGATAAAACCCATTTCGTTGGGACACAAAATGAAAAGTATATGCTTAACATGAGAATGACGAGCAATATTTTTAGTTGGTTGAAATTTGACCTTTCGGGTATGTTCCAATATTTGAAAAATAGAAATAATGGAGCTGTTCTTAGTGCATCAGATGCCGGAGATGTTGCGATAAATGAACTTTCGCCTTATGAACATTTAGTAAATTCGGATGGTTCATATACTCATATTGTGAGAGATTATTATTTGCCGGCTTTAGAGGAGTTGTCTGAGCAAAAGTTCCCTTATAGAAATTGGTATTACAACCCTTTGGAGGAAATCAAAAGTCGTGATCGTTTGACTAAAAGTATTAATGCTCGTTTTCAAGCGGCCTTAACCGTTAAGTTATGGAAAGGCTTAGATTTTTCTTCTTCTTTTCAGTATGAAGTATTTAATTCCCATAGGAAGAATTTGTATAAAGAGAATTCTTGGATGGTGAAAAATATGGTAAATTATTATACTGAATATGACCCTGAAACTGGAATAGTAGGAAAATCAGCATATCCAACCGGACAACTATTAGATCTTTTTGATTCTGAAATGCAAGGCTATACTTTTAGAAATCAATTAAATTTTAATCGTGATTTTGGGAAGCACAATTTTAATGTTGTGATAGGTTCTGAAATTAGACATCGTAGAACTACTTCTCATACTTCTCCAAGAGTGTACGGATATAATGATGAAACATTGACATCTAAGCTCTTCCCGAATGGTACAGGGAAATTGTCAATTAAGGACATTTTTGGCAACAATATCACAGTGAATGATTATGCAAGTAAGTTTACATATACAACAGATCGTTTTTTCTCTTTGTATGGAAACGCTGCTTATACATTTGATAGTAGATATACCATTAGTGGTAGTGTCCGTACCGATGCTTCGAATTTTATAACAGATGATCCTAAATATCGATATGCTCCTTTTTGGTCTGTTGGAGCCATGTGGAACCTGAGTCGTGAGAATTTTATGAGTGATTTGGGATTTGTTGATTGGTTACGTTTACGCTTTACGTATGGGTATAATGGTAATGTTGATACATCCACATCATTTAAACCATTGGTAAGTATTGGGGCTGTAGAAAATGCATATAAACATGAGATTACTGGTAGTATAGCTAGTTTTGGTAATCCAGAGCTTCGGTGGGAAAAGGTTGGAAGTATTGATGTGGGCGTTGACTATTCTTTTTGGAGCGGGAAATTAAGTGGTAAATTAGATTATTACAGAAAATATAGTAAAGATTTGATTGCCACAATATCAATATCGTCAACGAACGGAACAACAAGTCAAAAATTGAATAATGCAGAAATGTTAAACCGTGGTATAGAATTGGAGGTCGGTAGTCGTTTAGATGTGTGGGGAAAAGATATTCAGTGGTATGGAAATCTTAATTATGCACACAACTTTAATCGTATCGAAAAGTTGTTTGTAACAGATAATAGCGCAAAAACATACTTAAGAGGTGATTTTAAAGAAGGACATGATGCTAGTACAATTTATGCTTGGCATTATGTGGGACTAAATAAGGATGGTATTCCTTCTGTAGAAGAAGGAAGTAGTCCTGATGGTATGAGACCAATGAATTCTGTATATGATAATACCGCAGATGCAACAGATTGGCTTAGACCTCAAGGTGTAAAAGTTGCTCCTCATATTATGGGATTAACAACCGGATTCAAAATCTATAACTTCGATTTGTCTTTGATTATTACTGGAAAATTTGGTCATAAGTTCAAACGTTCTTCTTTTAATTATCCAACGATGGGAAGAACAGGAACTTCAAAAATTTGGGTTCATAAAGATGTAACGAAATTATTAGATGGAGTTAATGGTATGCCTCCTATGTTGGCAGATACAGAAGATTCTAACCAGATGTATTATAGAAGTTATTATACAGAAGATATGGATTACTTGTACCATAATGCTAATCATATTCGTTTTCAAGAGTTAAGTTTAACGTACCATATTCCTCAAACCTTGTTGCAAAAAATTGGTTTCCAAAGTGCAGATCTGTATGGACAAATCAACAATCTTGGTTTAATAACAGCGAATAAATATAATAATGATCCTGAATTTCCTGAAGGCTCGATAAAACCAGAGCGTTCTTTTATCGTTGGCCTAAGGTTTAATTTTTAAATGTTATGAAAATGAATAATAAACTTATGAAGAATATAGGGATATCTTTATTTTATTCTTGTATTGTGTTATTGGGAATAGGATGTAATGATTTCCTTGATGTTGCTCCTTCAAAACAGACAAATATTGAATTGTCTAAGGTCGAGCATTTAGATGCTTTATTAGCTGCTATTAATACAACAACGGGTAATTCTAGTTTAGTGTTAAGTCCTGATATAACAGAAATTTCTACAGATTTATATGACAAAACTAGAAATGGAGCTCCATTTTATCAGCATGGAATGGCTTACTATCTATGGATGACCGAGGAGGTTGCCAACTTATCTATGTCTGGAGTTTGGGGTAGTGCTTATAAGAATATTTTTACTGCAAATACGGTGTTAGAGAATTTGAGCAAAGTAGAAGGTCGTGATGATTTGAAAGCCGATTTAAAATCTGAAGCTCATTTTATTCGTGCTTTTCATAATTGGGAATTACTCAATACATATTGTTTACCTTATGCTGAAGAAAATTTAAAAGAATTGGGAATACCTAAAAAAACTTCGACTAGCTTTGAGCAGTCTTTGAAGCGTATGTCATTGGAAGATTCATATCGTTTTGTAGAGGCTGATTTGATGGAGGCATTAAAGACTTCTAATGATAAGTTAAATCGTCGTTGGAGAGTTAGTTTACCTGCAGTACATAGTTTTTTAGCTCGCTTTTATCTATTCCGGAATGATTATGATAATGCTCTTAAATATGCAGAAAAAGCATTGGAAGCAGATGCAACATTGGTTGATTATAATACAGAGATGAGCTATGGAAAAGACCAAAGTTCTAGTCAAGGAGCTATGCATATGCCTTATTTGTGGTGGGAATCTACATCTAATCCTTCGGTGAAGCTTGAATGGAAAGAATTCTATTATCAATATTTTCTTTCAGCCTCTTGTGCATATTATTGTCCAAGTCAAGCGATGTTGGAATTGTATGATAAAGATAATGATTTGCGTTATAAATATTTGATGTGTGAAAACTTTTCGTGGCGTCACAATATAGCGTATACTTATCCTGGGTATGTATGTTTTAGGACTAGTATTCCTTATGGTCCGACGGTGCAAGAAATGTTGTTAACCAAAGCTGAGTGTTTGGCACGCAAAGGTGATTTTAATGAAGCAATGAAAGTTGTAAATGAATTGCGTGCCAAGAGAATGGTTGCTGGAACTGATGTTAATTTATCGGCATCTAGTAAGGATGAAGCAATCATAAAAATTCTAGAGGAACGAGTTCGTGAACTTACATGGTCTTTAAGATGGTTTGATATTAGGCGTTTGAATAATAATGAAACAACGATTGATGATGTGATTATGAAGCGTCTTTTTTACCCGCATAATGGTTTGATTATTGAGAAAGGATCTACTCCAATTGAGTATTCCTTAGAATTAAAAGATAGGCGCTTTGCAGAACCTATAAATAAAGATGATGTTTACCTTAGTCAGGGAGAGATTGAACAAAATTTGTATTAATCAGTTTTACACATAATAAATTTAAAATTTAGCAAGTTACCCGTCTTTGACATCTGTTTTGTCAAAGACGGTTTTTTTAGAAACAGTATGCAGTGATTGCACTCAAGAGGTTGACAATGAAGTAATTTTTCTTGCTGAAAAGTTTGTATTCTCAATGATTATTCGTATCTTTGCATTGTCAGTTCCCACCAAGCCTCTCAACGATGCTCAAATGCGTGGGGCTTTTTTGTATATATACGTTTTACTCTCAAAATACGCTAATGGAAAGATTACCGCACTTCACGAAACATTATATGACAGAGGCAGACTTGATGGCTCTGTTGAAAAGTCGTGGGCTTGTTATTTCCGATGAAGACAAA
>CAKVCR010000196.1 GCA_934725835.1 uncultured Odoribacter sp. | reverse complement strand
TCTTCAACAAAAACGTGATAATCGCCGAAACCATTCATCATTTTTGCCAAATACTGATTCAAACGAAAAAAAATATTCACACCGATACTGAAATTGGAGGCATAGAAAAAACCACCTTTCTTCTCATTCACATATGTCCGGACCTCTTCCCACTGCTTTAACCATCCCGTCGTGCCAGACACCACCGGTACTCCACAATCCATACACCATTTATAATTATCCACAGCTACATCCGGCATGGTAAACTCGATAGCCACATCTGCCTGTTTCAACTTCTCCGTAACAAAACCGTCCCTATTTTTATCATCTACAGTCAAAATAATTTCATGTCCCCTCTCCTGCGCTATGCGCTCAATCATCCTTCCCATTTTGCCGTGTCCCAACAAAGCTATTTTCATACGATTCATCTATTAAGTCATCGCAAAGTTAATATTTATTCCCAAACAAGTGCTACTGATGATACAGAAAAAGGCTGCTTCTCAGCAGCCTTCTCTCAGGATATTTTTCAATAATTACTTCGCAAATTCTTTAGCTTTTGCAACTACAGCTTTGAAAGCTTCCGGATGATTCATTGCTAAATCAGCCAAAACTTTACGGTTCATGTCAACATCAGCTTTATGAATCAGACCCATAAATTTAGAGTAAGACAACCCTTCCAATCTGACAGCAGCATTAATTCTTTGAATCCACAATGCTCTGAATTCTGATTTCTTTTTACGTCTGTCACGGAACGCATATGTCAAACCTTTTTCATATGTGTTTTTGGCAACCGTCCAAACATTCTTTCTTGCACCAAAGTTACCTTTGGTTTGTTTTAAAACCTTTTTTCTACGTGCTCTTGAAGCAACGGCATTTTTAGCTCTTGGCATAATCTTTCATTTTTTGAATGTCAGCGTTTCCTATGAGGGAAAACTTACGGCATGACACCCCGGTTAATAAACTAGTTTCTTTAATTCTTACATTACAAGCATCTTGTGAACAGACTCCAAGTTGTGTCCGTTAACGATAGTTGCATGAGTAAGATTTCTTTTTTGTTTTGTTGTTTTCTTAGTCAAAATGTGACTTTTGAAAGCGTGTTTTCTTTTAATCTTTCCAGTAGCTGTAAGAGTAAATCTCTTTTTAGCGCTACTTACTGTCTTCATCTTTGGCATCTTCTCTTAATTTTAAAGTGTTTCAGAAAAATATAATTATCCGGTTCTCACCGATATCCTGCTTGTTCAGAGATTATATATTCCGGCAGCCTATTATTTCTTAGGCGCCAGAACAACAATCATTTTCTTTCCTTCTAATTTCGGAGCTGCCTCTACTTTGCCATAATCTTCCAATTCTGCAATAAATCGAGACAGAATATTATCACCTTGGTCCTTAAACAGAATGGAACGTCCTTTGAAGAACACGTATGCTCTCACTTTAGCTCCTTCCTGCAAAAATTCCTTTGCATGTTTCAATTTAAAATTGAAATCATGATCGTCGGTCTGAGGTCCGAAACGAATCTCCTTGATAACGACCTTGACACTTTTGGCTTTAATCTCTTTCTGTTTCTTCTTCAGTTGATACAGAAATTTACTGTAATCAATGATACGGCAAACCGGCGGTTCGGCATTCGGAGAAATCTCCACCAAATCCAGCCCTGCGGCATCTGCCATTGCCAAGGCTTCACGTAAGGGGTAAACACCCGTTTCGATATCTTCTCCCACAACTCTTACCTGAGCTGCACGGATTGACTCATTGATTCTGTGCTGAGGTTCTTTATTAACCTGATTTCTTGAGCCTCTGACTTCCATTCTTTGTGCTATATTAAATCCTCCTTATATTAGTTTATTTATAACTGTAAATGGTCTCTAACTGACTATTTACTTCATTATTTATCTTTTCAATAAATTCTTCGACAGACATTGTACCCATGTCTCCCTGTCCCTGACGACGAACGGAAACAGTATTGTTATTCATCTCGTTTTCACCTACAATCAGGAGATACGGGATTTTCTTCAACTCATTGTCACGTATCTTACGTCCAATCTTTTCGTTACGGTCGTCTAAAACGGTGCGAATATCGGAATTATTTAATAAATCCGAAAGTTTTTGAGCATAATCGTTGAATTTTTCGCTAATCGGCATCACAACAACCTGATCGGGCGCCAACCATAGCGGGAATTTACCGCCGGTGTGCTCAATCAACACAGCCACAAAACGCTCCATACTACCAAACGGCGCACGGTGAATCATCACAGGACGGTGTTTCATATTGTCAGCACCAGTATACTCCAATTCAAAGCGTTCCGGCAAGTTATAGTCCACCTGAATGGTACCCAGCTGCCATTTGCGTCCGATGGCATCCTTCACCATAAAGTCGAGCTTCGGACCATAGAAAGCAGCTTCACCCAATTCAACGGTAGTGTTCAATCCCTTTTCGTTGGCAGCCTCGATAATAGCCTGCTCAGCCTTCTCCCAATTTTCATCTGTACCGATATACTTCTCGCGATTGTTCGGGTCGCGTAAAGAAATCTGCGCCGTGAAGTTTTCAAAATTAAGGGCATTGAAAATGATAAAGATAATATCCATTACCTTCTTGAACTCATCTTTCAATTGGTCGGGAGTACAGAAAATATGAGCATCATCCTGGGTAAAACCGCGCACACGAGTCAAACCATGTAATTCACCGCTCTGTTCGTAACGATAAACCGTACCGAACTCTGCAAAACGCAATGGCAGGTCTTTGTAAGAACGCGGCTTGAACTTATAAATCTCACAGTGGTGAGGACAGTTCATCGGCTTCAGCATAAACTCTTCGCCTTCCTGTGGAGTGGTAATCACCTGGAAGCTATCCTTCCCGTATTTCTGATAGTGACCGGAAGTCTTATACAAATTGACATTACCGATATGCGGAGTCATCACCTGCTGGTAGCCATATTCTTTCTGCACTTTGCGCAAGAAAGCCTCCAAACGGTCGCGCAACATAGCGCCCTTCGGCAACCACAACGGCAGACCGGCTCCTACAGACTGAGAGAATGTAAACAGCTCCATCTCCTTACCGATTTTACGGTGGTCGCGCTGTTTAGCCTCTTCCATCATCACCAGCCACTCATCCAACATTTTCTGTTTCGGGAATGTGATACCGTATATACGTGTCAACATCTTATTATGTTCGTCTCCACGCCAGTAGGCCCCGGCAAGACTTGTCAGTTTAATAGCCTTAATATAAGAAGTATCCGGCAAGTGCGGACCACGACACAAATCAGTAAACGAACCCTGACGATAGTAAGTAATCTTTCCATCTTCGAGGTCGTTAATCAATTCTACCTTATAAGTTTCGTTCAAAGCATTGAAATGGTCGAGAGCCTCCTGTTTGCTCACATCGATGCGACAGAAATCCTCTTTCTGACGAGCTAATTCAAGCATTTTCTTTTCAATGGCAACCAGGTCTTTATCTGTCAGTACAACACCTTCACCCGGCTCTATATCATAGTAAAAACCATTGTCAATGGCAGGTCCGATACCAAATTTCGTGTTGGGATACAACTGTTGCAACGCTTCAGCCATCAAGTGGGCAGATGAATGCCAGAAGGCATGTTTACCTTCTTCGTCATCCCATGTATACAACTTGATTTCAGCATCTTCCGTGATAGGCCGCGTTAAATCCCACGTTTCGCCATTTACAGAAATTGACAACACTTCCTTCGCTAACTTCGGACTAATCGATTTTGCAATATCGAGACCGGTTACTCCTGACTCGAATTCCTTTGCATTTCCATCTGGAAATTTAATCTTTATCATAATTATTCTATTTAATCACTACGCTACGTACGCAGTTTATTTTTAATATTTTGCAAAGATAGAATAATTGTATAATTTATTATTCTTGATTATACAATTTATTGAATAGAATAGCCAAATTCATATAAATTGTGGTATTCTGCACAACAATATGGGACGGAACCTTAATTCGAGCAGGCGTAAAATTCCAGATAGCCTTGATTCCCCATGCAACCATCAGGTCGGCGACATTTTGTGCATATTCCGCCGGGACAGTAATAATCCCTATCACCACATTTCGTTCGGCAGCCATCACCCGCAATTGATCTATATGAAAAATCTCAACATCGTTCACTTTAGTGCCTATCTTAGCCTTATCAGTATCAAATGCAGCTTCTATCTGCAAACCGAATGCCGATAACCCCTTATCCTGCAACAGCGCACTACCCAACGAACCAGCCCCCACCAAAAAAGCACTATCCATTCGGCTAAAACCCAAAAAATCTTCCAACACAGTGACAAAACTGTCCACTTCATATCCGACACGTGTTTTCCCCGAGATGCCGGTATGCGACAAATCTTTTGTCACCTGCGTAGAATCTATCTCCATATACTCTGCAATCCGAGTTGAAGAAACAAATTTTTCTCCCTGCTTCTGTAATGTCTTTACAAAAGACAGATACGAAGGCATACGTCTCAATACAGGTATAGGTACATTTTTATCCACTTTCATATACAAGCAATCCTTTACTTCCAATTCCCTCTTTCGAAGGGCGTTTTCATTCGTTTTCGAACCGACAAAAATAGTATTTTTTTTATTACCACGAAAATATAATTCTCTAAATCTCCTTATATTTGCACGCAAAACATTTATTATACCAAATCATGAATTATCAAGAAACTTTAAACTGGCTTTTTTCGCAACTCCCCATGTATCAACGGGAAGGACAAGCAGCATATAAAGCCAATTTAGACAACACACTGGCACTGGACGAATATTTCAAACATCCGCATACACATTTCAAAACCATACACGTTGCAGGCACCAATGGGAAAGGGTCCGTATCACATATGTTAGCCTCTATTCTGCAAGAAGCCGGCTATAAAACCGGACTCTATACTTCACCTCACCTGAAAGACTTCAGGGAGCGCATCAAAATCAACGGCGAGATGATCAGCGAGCAGTATGTCATTGATTTCGTTGAAGATAACAAAGAATTATTTGCACAGATTCACCCTTCGTTCTTTGAAATGACTGTAGCAATGGCTTTCAAATACTTTGCCGACCAGCAGGTGGACATCGCCGTCATAGAG
Source organism: uncultured Odoribacter sp. (assembly GCA_934725835.1). Classification (GTDB taxonomy): domain Bacteria; phylum Bacteroidota; class Bacteroidia; order Bacteroidales; family Marinifilaceae; genus Odoribacter. The sequence continues at coordinate 654 of CAKVCR010000196.1, read as the reverse complement.
GTAGGTCTTGGAGGACGCCTGGATTCGACAAACATCATCTCTCCATTAGCATCGGTCATCACCAATATATCGTTCGACCACATGGCTCTCCTGGGAGACACACTTGAAAAAATAGCAGGAGAAAAAGCAGGTATCATCAAAGCAGAAGTTCCTGCCATTGTGGGTGTACGCGATGAAGAATACGACTATGTATTCGAAAAGAAAGCAGCATCAGTCAACACCACCCTCTCTTTCGCCAGTGAACAATGGGAAGTTGAAAAAAATCCGGAAGGCAACTACCACTTAAAGCGCTCGAGCGGGGAAGAATTCAGCGAGTTGTCCTGCGAACTGAAAGGCAATTACCAACGGAAAAACATTCCCACAGTCCTGGAAACCATTCCGACCTTACGGACAGCCGGGCTTCATATCACCGATGAGCATGTGCGTGCCGGTATCAGCCGAGTCATCACCAACACAGGATTGTACGGTCGCTGGCAAACACTGTCCCAGTCTCCCCTAACCATCTGCGATACCGGACACAACATTGACGGCATCACGGAAATTGTACAGCAATTGCAAAAATGCCAATACAAGCGGCTTCATTTTGTCATTGGCATGGTGAATGACAAAGACGTAGACCATATTCTGTGCATCTTGCCCAAAGATGCCATATAT
>CAKVCR010000195.1 GCA_934725835.1 uncultured Odoribacter sp. | reverse complement strand
ATAGAAATCTTTATCGCTGCGACACGAGAAAATGTCGAGATACACGACTTTTAGTTTGTCGGATTGCGCCAAACGACAAACTTTCTGCACCAGTGAAGTCTTACCCCAACGGCGAGGAGAAATCAGTACGGTATTGACACCATGCCGGAAATTCAGCAACAGACGCTCCGTCTCTTTTTCTCGGTCGGTAAAATTATCGCCCGATGTGGCAACGCCAAATATAAAAGGTTTGTTATCCATAATCTTCAATCTTATTCAAGTGCAAAAGTAGGAAATATTGTTATTACTAACACCGTTATTACTAACAAAGTTATTATTGCTATATATTTTCTTATCTAAAACCCTATTTTACGCCTCTAAATCCCATATTATGAGATGGATGAGAAGAATATGGAAGAATTTCTACCACATAATTGGGCAAAATACAATCAAACTTGTTCCGACACTATTAGTTCCGAGTCGACTACGAATAGTACCGATTCGGAACTAATACCCCTAAATTTGCAAAGTGGTTTACCGAATGCTTACGCTAATACTGCTGCAGGACTTAATTCGACAATTGCAATGTACAGGATTCAAAAAAGCAGACACAGAAAAAGCCCTGAAAATCCGATGGACCTTCAGGGCTTCACAAAGTTCTTATCTGTTTTTAAGCAGGCTGTTGCTGTTTTTTAAATTCATGAAAAGCTGTTTTCACCTCCTCTACATAATCAAGCTTTTCCCAGGTAAACAGTTCTACCTCCTTCTCTACGGTATCCCAATAATTGGAAGTGAACACTTTCTTGACAATTTCAGGTTTCCGTCCCATATGACCGTAGCTTGCTGTCTCCTGATAAATCGGATTACATAATTTCAAACGTTCTATAATCGCACGAGGACGAAGATCGAAAATACCGGTAATTTTTTCGGCAATTTCAGCATCTGTCAATGTCACCTTCGATGTTCCGTAGGTATTAACATATACACCGACCGGTTTGGCAATACCGATAGCATACGAAATCTGTATCAACATTTCATCAGCAACACCGGCGGCCACCATATTTTTAGCGATATGACGCGCAGCATAAGCGGCAGAACGGTCTACCTTAGATGGGTCTTTCCCTGAAAATGCACCACCACCATGTGCTCCTTTACCACCATAAGTATCTACAATAATTTTACGCCCTGTAAGTCCGGTATCTCCATGAGGGCCACCGATTACAAATTTACCGGTAGGATTGACGTGCAGAATCAGTTCTTTATCAAACAAATTCTGTACACGGCGAGGCAATTGGGCTTTCACCCGTGGCAACAGAATATCAATGATATCTTTCTTTATCCATTCCACCATTGCCTCATCAGCCTTCAATTGAGCTTCCGGTGTTTCATTGGCGGGTTTGATAAAATCGTCGTGTTGAGTCGACACCACTATCGTGTGGAGGCGATGCGGTTTGTTGTCATCGCCATATTCCACAGTTACCTGCGATTTTGAATCCGGACGCAAGTACTGCATCAATTGACCTTCCTTGCGGATTTTTGCCAACTCTCGCAGTAATAAATGTGCCAATTCCAAAGAAAGGGGCATATAGTTGTCTGTTTCATTACAAGCGTAACCGAACATCATTCCCTGGTCTCCGGCACCCTGTTCCATCGGGTCTTCGCGCACGACACCCCGATTGATATCCGGCGATTGCTCATGTAGCGCAGACAGCACTCCACAGCTATTACCATCGAACATATATTCGCTTTTGGTATAGCCTATTTCATTAATCACTTCACGCGCCACTCGCTGCACGTCAATATACGTTGTTGTTTTAACTTCGCCTGCTACAATGGTCTGTCCTGTCGTCACCAACGTTTCGCAAGCCACTTTTGCCTCAGGGTCAAAAGCGATAATTTTGTCTAATACTGCATCTGAAATCTGGTCGGCCACTTTGTCCGGGTGTCCTTCAGATACAGATTCTGATGTAAATAAATAACCCATAATTTAATTTTAAATTGAATTACCTCAACGGTGAATTAATATTATGGGAAAGGCAATGGATGGTTGAATTTCAGAAGTTATGCATTTTAGCAATTTTTTTCTGTGGTTGCAATCAGCCAAATCTTTCCACAATGACGGCGCAAAGGTATAGTATTATTTGGATATTTGAAAATTAATATAGTACTTTTGCAATCTAATCTATTTAGTATGGCATTTCTATATAATATCGGTATACGGGCATACGGTCTGGGAATCAAGCTGGCTGCCCCTTTTAACGAGAAAGCGTCCTTACTATCCAAAGGACGCAGACAGACCCGAAAACAAATAAGGGAATTCAAACGTGGGAATGAACGTCTGGTGTGGTTTCATGCTGCATCTTTAGGAGAGTTCGAGCAAGGACGTCCGGTCATGGAACGTTTGCGTGAAAAAGAGCCTAATACTAAGATTTTGCTGACTTTCTTTTCGCCATCAGGATACGAAATTCGCAAGAACTATACTGGGGCAGACTATATTTACTATCTCCCCGGCGACACTCCCGGTAATGCAGCCCGATTTGTCAGAACATTCCGTCCCGATGCTGCGGTGTTTGTCAAATATGAATTCTGGTACAATTATTTAAATGAACTTCACCACAATCGCATCCCGGTGTATCTGATTTCTGCCATATTCCGACCGGAACAGCCTTTTTTCAAGAGTTGGGGAGGGCTTCACCGTAAAATGCTGAGTTTCTTTGACCGACTTTTTGTACAGGACGGTCAATCCATAGAGCTTTTAAAAAATATCGGCATCACAAGAACTCATCTGACCGGCGATACCCGTTTCGACCGTGTGAAACAAATTGCAGATGCAGCCAAAGAGATTGAGACAGTCCGTTTATTTTGTAACGGACATCCTGCGATGGTATGCGGCAGTACCTGGCCACCGGATGAAGATATTCTGATGGACTATATCAACAATTATTCCGGCAATTATAAATGGATTCTTGCGCCGCATGAAATCGGCGAAAATCACATCAGGAACATCATGGATAAATGCCATAAAAAGATAGCACGGTATACACAAATGCCTGCAGATATTGCAGAATGCAAGGTATTGATTATTGATTGTATCGGACTTTTATCATCCGTTTACCGCTATGGCAATATTTCTTATATTGGTGGAGGTTTCGGTGTCGGCATACACAACACTTTGGAAGCAGCCGTTTATGGTATTCCAGTAATCTTCGGGCCCAAATATCATAAATTCAATGAAGCTGTCACTCTCATCAAGGAAGGTGGAGGCTTCTCTATCAACAATAGCTCCGAATTGAAAGGTCTACTGGATTCGCTTATCAACAATCCCATGATAGCTCAAACAGCCGGCGAGAAAGCACTTGAGTACGTCAAAAGTCAGTTGGGAGCAACAACTATCATTGTAAATGAATTAACTCGTGAATAAAAAGAATGGCTGGTTAATTTTCCAGCCATTCTTTTAATGTATCAATCAAATCTTCTTTCGACACCGGGTCAAAGTCCTTGATACGACATGCGTGACTCATGTCTCCACGTACATATTTGCGACATTTCCAATTATTCTTTAAATCAACACCGGTTGCATACCACGGATCGCTCCCTCCGTATACAAACAATATTTTTTCAGCATCGGTCTGCAACCATTTATTGATAGCCGCCATCTGGCTTTCATTGAACGCTTTCTGCTTAACTCCAGCAGGCATTGTAAAAGAAAAGTCAATATTCCTTTTTTCATTAGGCATAAATTTCTTGAATGGCTTTATATTATACTCATACATTCCTATTTCTGTCAAGGCTGCGTAAAAAAACGGACGCAAACGCTCGATACTTTTGTCTTCAAAAAAATCAGGTGAAGAAACTCGCATTAAATAATCGAATATTTCGTTCCAGTCGGAAGACTCTTCCTCCGGTATATCTGCAGGATTATGTCCCCATTGCCAAAAAGCAAACGGAAATTCCAACACAATCAACTGTAATGCACGCTCTACCCCTCCAACGGTCTGATAAGTATAATTTCTTGACTGCGCCAATGAATCCAACATTCCGGACAACCTCTTCTGATTTTTGAAACACAGTAACTGAAAGTCACGAACAAGCCAATGTGCAGCATTCACATCTTCGCCGGCAAACATCGTTTTAAGACCACCTTTAACAGTACCCAATTTGTCTAAAAACTTTTCGAGACGCGGGTCTACATATTCTAAATTTAAAGGAGCGACATACGGTACGCTCACATCAACATCAGCAGGATAAAAATAACGATGGAATATTGTTGTCTGTCCTCCTTTGCTTATTCCTGTCGATATCCACTTGACGGAAGAATATAGTTGCTTTTTAATTGTCTGAATAATTGCATGCTGATCATCTGCCGCCTGTTTTATAGTCAGACAATCCCATGGAATATCTCCTTCGGGAACACTACCATCAAAAAAACGATGTTCGATAGTCAGTTGATTCCCTTTAAAAAGCTTTGTTAACTCTCCAGCTTCCGGGGGATAGAGATAGTATCCCTCCAGTTCCACGATTACGGGAGCGCTGTAGTCTCTATGCCCCAATTGCACCCGTTGTTTAAAAGTTCCTTTCGATGGGTTTGTGTGGTCTATCGGTTGCTCAAAACAAAATTGGTAAAACTCATTGAAATCATCAACTTTCAGTTCCTTGATATCGGAAATTTGCGGAATCATACGCAATTTTTCCATAATATCTTCACCAGCAAAAGCTGTTGCTGCAAAAAGCAACAGTAATGTCAAAGCACAACAAAATTTTCTCATATATTCAATATTTACATTTACCGTCTCAATTTACTGAGATTTTGTTCATATCAGAGCGCAAGGTAGAAAAAAAAGTAAAAAACAAAAAGGAATTTGTACTTTTGCCTACTGAAATTTAGATGCATCAACAATGAATTATTTTACAATATATAAAGAACACTATCGGGAGCTTATTAAATTAGGTGTACCTATTGTCATTGGACAAATCGGGATTGTCGTTGTCGGATTAGCCGACAACATGATGGTCGGACAATTCAATACGCTCCATCTTGCTGCTGCCTCATTTGTCAACAGCGCTTTCAATATTCCTATACTTTTCGGGTTAGGTTTTTCTTATGGACTAACCCCTTTGGTTGGACAATTCTTTGGTCGCCATGACCGTTTCAGAGTCGGGCAATTACTACGCAACAGTTTACTGATGAACCTATTGATTGGCATACTCCTTACACTTATCATGACTGTTGTCTGGTTCAATGTTGACAAAATGGGACAACCGGAAGAACTTCTTCCCCTCATACGTCCCTATTTTTTGTTGCAATTGGCATCCTTGCCGTTTGTCATGCTTTTTAACTCGTTCAAGCAATTTGCTGATGGCATCACAGATACCCGTACCCCTATGTACATCATGATTTCAGCAAACATTCTAAACATTATCGGCAACTATATTCTGATATATGGCAAATTTGGTCTTCCTGCCATGGGTGTCGTTGGAGCCGGAATATCCACACTACTATCGCGTATCGTCATGTTTGCAGCCTTCGCTGTACTTTTCTACCGCAGTATTCACTACCGTAAATATTATGTCGGATATCGTCGAGGGCAATACAATTCCAAGGATATTTTATCTCTCAACAAAATGGGGTGGATGGTAGGTCTGCAAATGGGACTTGAAACTGCCTTATTCAGTATTTCCGGAATTATGATTGGTTGGCTTGGCAGTATTGCATTGGCTGCACACCAAATTATGATAGCAATTTCAACCCTAGGCTTTATGATATACTATGGAG
>CAKVCR010000194.1 GCA_934725835.1 uncultured Odoribacter sp. | reverse complement strand
ATCATCTGCTGCTATTTATGGTTCAAGAGCTTCTGCAGGTGTCATTATGATTACAACCAAGAGGGGTGTCAGAAATGAGAAACCTTTGATAAACTATAATTACACATATGGTACCCGCCAGTTGATGTCTGATATTAATGTGTTGAATACCGAGCAATTTAAGCTGTTATTGTTGGAGGCTACCCGTAATTCAGCCCAAGAAGCCGGTTATGCCAACATGAGTGACTATCTCTATTACCGAAATTTTACAGCACCCGGTTATTTTGGAGAAGTAAATACTCCATGGATGAAGCTCTTAATGCAATCGGCATCAAATCAAACACATAATTTAAGTATGCGAGGAGGAGGAAAATCTTCTGCCTATTCAATCTCTTGGGGACTTAATGATGAAAAAGGTATGTTGGTGAATACTTTCAATCGTCGTCAAAATCTTTCATTGAATTTGAATAATGACATTAATTCATGGTTGAAATCCAATATCTCCTTTCGTGGAAACGTAATGAAACGAGGGAAAACAGAAAACTTCAGTATAGCAGCTGAAGCACGACCTGATTTACCATGCTTTAATGACGATGGCTCTTACTATTTGCATAAATACATTTACCAGGGAGAGGAACGTTTTGAAACAAATCCTTTGTTGGAAGCTAAAGAGCGTGATAATGTCACACGAAGTATTTCTGCAGATCTCTCCGTTGGATTGACAGCACAATTATTGGGTGGTTTGCAATTGGATGTTAAGTATGCGTATCGTTATATGCAACAAAAAGAACGTGATTTTTCACCTTCCGATACATTTACCGGAAGTGGAGGCTTTAAAAGTCAGAAAGGAGAATTGACGTCAAGTGAAATGACTTCTTCTAATAATAAGTTGGAGTTTCAGGCAGCTTATACAAAGAGCTTGAAAAAACATTATTTTGATGTTACAGCCGTTGGTACTATAACTAAGGAGGATCGTTTCAGACATAGTATTACATTTGCAGATTTTCCAGACGATAAAACACAAACAGGAATATATCAAGGAGTTACTTTTAAGAGACAGAATGGATATGACCGTCGTTCATTATTGGTGTCTGGAGTTGCTAGGGCAAATTATAATTATGATCAGCGTTATTTATTGACCGTATCATGGCGAGCTGACGGCTCTTCTCGTTTTTCGCCTGACAGTCGATGGAGTTATTTCCCTGCAGCTGCTGTCGGATGGGTTATCAGCAAGGAGAAGTTTTTTAAGAAAAACAAGGTTGTTGATTTTTTGAAAATTAGAGCGGCAGTCGGCAAAGTAGGTATGGGATATGTACAAGAATATGATTGGATGACCTTATATAATTCTGCTGAATATTTGGGGAAACCGGCCGTTGTCCCTGGCTCTATGGGAAATGATAATTTGAAATGGGAAGGGACTGTTTCTTATGATCTCGGCTTGGATTTTGGATTCTTTAAAGGTAGTCGGATTGGTGGAACATTGCAGTTCTATAAGAAAAAGACGAAAGATTTGCTCTATAATTATACGCTTTCTCCTAGTACTGGTTTGAATTCTGCGCAAATCAATTTCGCTGCAATAGAAAATAGAGGCATTGAGTTTGATATTCGTTTTGATATCATTCGTAAGCGGGATTTGATATGGAGTTTTAGTTTTGATATAGCAAAAAATATCAATAAGATAACAGGACTTGATGCTCATTTTGTTTCCACTCCGGGTTCTGCAAGATTGGGAGATACTGTAATCGAAGAAGGGAAGTCGTTAGGATTGTTTTATGGCTATAAAACAGATGGTATATTTCAGTCATGGGAGGAGATAGAACGTTGTGAAGCATTGAATCCGAATAAACCGTACCAACAAAAATTCAGCTATAATGTCCTATCTCCCGGAGATATAAAAATATTGGATTTGTCGGGAGACGGATTTGTGAATTTTGCAAGTAATTGTTATGAAGACAAGACTGTTTTAGGAAGTTCTTTGCCTGATTTTACAGGAGGTTTTTCAACACGTTTCTCTTGGAAAGGTTTTACATTAAGCTTGCAAGGCTCTTTTAGTTATGGAAATATGAAAAGTTGGGAGGCTGAGGGAAGACAATTTAATTTTAATCCTTCACGTCCGAAAAACTTGCTGGATTTGGCTTTGAATAGATGGACTCCGGAAAATAAGACCAATAAGTATCCTAAAATAAAGTTGAATGCTCCAAGTTATGGAATGACAGACTTTTGGCTGCATGATGCCTCATATCTGAAGTTGCAAAATATTTCATTGACTTATAGATTCCCTTCAAAATTAATAAATAAAACGTCATTTTTGAGTTCTGCAGAAGTCTTTGGCTCCATTGACAATGTGCATACTTTTACTAAGTATCCTGGTCCTAATCCGGAAAGTTATAGCTCCTCTAATAGAATAGCCGGAGCAGCTATTGATTATACTGCATATCCACAAACAAGAACTTTTAATGTAGGGCTTAGATTATCAATAAAATAATAAGAATGAATATGAAACAAATAAGAATTATATATGCATTAATGTTAGTTGCAGTTATCTATAGTTGTGATGCATGGTTTGAAAAAGAATTGCCTAAGCGTCAGATTTCTGCAGAGACCGTAATTGTTGATCAAGCGACCGCCGAGACAGCTTTGTTGGGAGTGTATTCGTATTTAGGAGGATACGGAGTGTTTTCAGTATATTATTTGGTTGACGATGCTTATCGTTTAGGCATGTTGCAAGGAACATATCGAGGTCAGAATTTTGAAAGATATCTAGAACTTATGTCTATACCGTCGGAACATGATGAGTTGTTGACAAAATGGACAACTTGCAGCAAGATGATTAATGCTGCAAATCATGTTTTGAATTCAATTGATAAAGTTGGAGATACGCATTTTGTTGGTAACAGAAAAAAAGAGATTATTGCAGAGGCTCGTTTTTTAAGAGCGTTTGCACAGCTCTACTTAATGAAGCATTATGCCTTCTTTTGGGATATTGATAGTGAGTTTGGTCCTTTAATGCGTAGAGAACCAAGTACATTGGAAAACAATAGTATAAAACGTTCAACAGTACGTGATGCTTATCGAATGATTTTGGAGGATTTAGATTATGCGATTAATGAAGCTCCCGATTATAAAGATGCATTCAGAGTGTCCAAGGGGTTAGCCAAAGGCTTTAAAATAGAGGTTCTGTTGTTACGTGGAGAGGATGAAGATTATTCCCTTGTTCCTCAATTAGCGGATGAAGTGATTAATGATTATGGTTTTGCTTTGGAAAAAACTTTTGAAGACGTTTTTAAGAATAGTTATGGCTCTAGTGAAATGATGTTTTCTCGTTATTTGTCTGAAAAAGTTTTAACTGATGTTGATAGGAATGTCAGCAGCATCAAGAAGTTGATGTGTGGAAAATATCAGCCGACTGAACAATATTATTCAATATTTAATGCTGAAAATGACAATCGTTTTCAATATACTTTTGATTCCACAATGTATGAATCGATTAATTCGAAAGTCAAAACGCTTATATTGAAAAAGTTGTGGCGGGAAGATGGGAATTGTCCCATGTTCTATATGCGTTTGGCGCAGATTTATTTGTTTAAGGCCGAAGCCTTAGCTTACAATGGAGCAACCGTTGGCCAAGTTTTGGAGCCTTTGAATAAATTGAGAGAACGTTCTGGTAATGATGTGTTGAAAGAAGAGGATTATGAAGATAGAGACGAGTTGATGAGAGTGATTTTCTTTGAAACGCTTCGTGAAATCGGATTAGAAAGCGGTGCTGAATTTTATGCCGCTATTCGTCTTAAATTATCGGATGGTCGACGTTTATTGGGAGAGTTCAATGCTGTATTTCAAGATGACAAACAGTTAGCTTGGCAAATTCCGGATAAAGAAGTTAGTTATAATAATCTAATGACGCCTAACCCTGTTTATAATGTAGAATGAAACAGAATTTAATTGTAAAGTTATGAAAAGAATTCTTATTGTTTTTGTATTGCTGGCTTGTTTGGTAGGAGCTTGTGATAGTATAGATAAACGTTTTGAGGAAACGGATGAGTTACGTTTGATATTGATGGAAGCTGTAGATGAACCTTATGCAAATCCAAATGATGTATATACGTATAAATTGATGGCTCAAAGTTCAAGCGGATTGCAACGAGTTGTAATTTCAAATGTCAGTCATGAACTTGATTCATTGCCTGATTTACCAACAATAGTTTTGGCGGATTCTGTTAATGTCGATTCTAATGGATATTTGAGTCGTCATGTGAAAACTGCGATAATCGAATATCCGATTATTGTGCCACCGTTCCCCGGAGAAAGTGTGAGCCTTGATTTTATGGTTGAAGCAAGCAATGGAAGACAACAGACAATTCATGCAACGATGTTAATTGCTAACTATAAAGAAGGTAAGACATGGTTTTTCAAGAATACTTATTCATCGAGGAATTATGCATTTTATTCAACGCAAAAAGATGCTTGCTATGGTTGGCTTGTTAGTGCTGGTACATATTACAAAAAGAATGTAGATGTAATCGATTTTTATGCCTATGCCTCAAAGGAAGAAGGTTACTGTATATACTCTCCGTCAGAACCTGAAGTTCAAGAGTTAGTTACAAAACAAAAGGATAATAATTACGATTACACTGAAATGCGTAAAACGTTGCTTGTCAAATTAGACGGTGTCAATTATAAGAAAGCAAAGGATAAAGAAATTTTAGCGATTGATTTCAGTAATGCTGTTGGTAAACTACCAGTAAAAAAAGGCGATTGTGTAGGATTTAAATTGGCAGATGGCAGAAAAGGAATTATGTATATCAAAGCTGTTGATGCTTCTTATTTGGATTTTCAGTGTAAGACACAAACAATTCCGCAATAGCGTACAATAACATACCCCTTAAAATGAGAAATACATTATTGACCTATTTTGTATTTCTCATTTAAATTTAATGTGGATGGTGTATTTTGCATTTGGTTACATGTCCTCTAATGGAAACATTTTTTCATAATTGCGAAAACTATGTAAGTGCTTATGTAGTTGAGCAACTTCTTTTTGCAATGCTTCTATTCTTTCCAAAAGATTGTGTATAACATCAATACCTTCAATATTAATCGATAGATCGTAATAAAAATGGCAATATTTTTCCAACTCTCGTAGTTGAGATGCTAATAAGTACTGTTCTCCATCTATTCTTTGAATTTCAATCAAACCTCCATCTTCCAGTGAAAGCAGGAAATCCGGTTCTATGTGGCTTTTTTCACAGTATTCTCTTATGATAATCAAATCGTTTTCCATGGCTATTTGCTTTAATGTTAAGAGTTTTGCAACTCTTTGAATAATTCTTTTTGTTTGTCTGTCAGGTTTGTAGGAAGTGTTACATTAAAAGTAATCAGTAAATCCCCGAATTTCCCTTCTTCTTTATAGATTGGAAATCCTTTACCTTTCAGGCGAACTTTTGTTCCGTTTTGGGTCTCTGGTTTAACCTTTAGCTTGATTTTTCCATTGAGAGTGTCTATGATAACCTCTCCACCTAAGATGGCTGTGTATAAATCGATAGAAACATTCATGTATAGATTGTCTTCATGTCGTTTATATATCGGATCTTCTGCAATGACAAATGTGATATATAAATCACCAGCGGGGCCTCCGTTTATACCAGGACCTCCCTGTCCGTTCAGTTTGATTGTTTGTCCATCAGCAATACCTGCAGGAACGGTAATTCTGATTTTCTTACCATTGACATCTAGTATTTGTTTATGAGTTACCGCAGCATCACGCAGGTTCAGGTGTAGTACAGCATTG
>CAKVCR010000193.1 GCA_934725835.1 uncultured Odoribacter sp. | reverse complement strand
TTTAACGCAGAGTTTATAATGATAATATGGCTAGGAGGGATTTGTAAACCGTTCCTAGCCATTTTTATATACTTTGATGGATAATAAATATATTAAATTGAATTATGAGCCTTTTGAATGCGCTGGAACATTTTCTTTAGTTTTTACTAGATTTTTTCATACCAGTCCCTAGCATCCAATCGGCGTTTACTTCATAAAAATCAATCAATGTACCAAGAGTCTCTATGTTAGGTTCGATTTGTCCGTTTTCAATTTTAGATAATTGTGATTGATTTATTTTTAGTAAGTCAGCTATTTGCCTTTGGGTATAGCCTGCTTCATTTCTGGCTTTTTTCAGTTTTGTTCCAAGTAATTCTTTGTACATGTACCTATACACTCCTTTATTCAATTTTAGCATATATGCACAATAAGTGTTTCAATTTTTGAATATTTGCACTATTCCCAAATTGAATTTTCTATGCTATTATCAAGTATAGATATTCAAATATTGAATCATCTATAGAACCTACGGAAGGAGGAAAAGAAAATGGTATTTAAGCTTGTAGGTATTGAAGATGTAGATTATGTAAGTCGTAAAACGCAGGAACGTGTGGAGGGTGTCAAACTGCACGTTGTAGGTAAGGAAGAAGGTAACAGTCGTGTGAAGGGCTGTTCCGTAGAAACGTTCTGGATATCCAAACGTGCTGATATTTATGGTGTAGTCCATACTCTTCCACTTAATTCAATGGTTGATTGTTCTTATAACCGTTGGGGGAATTTAGACCGTATTGAAGTTGTAAAAGGTTAATTTTGTATGGATGAGTATGAATTCTTGGATGAAAATAATCAGGAGGAACCGGAAAATTCCTGGGAGGAATCTATAGAAGAAATATCGGAGGAAACTATTCCAGAAGAAGAACCGGAAAGTTTGGAAGAATCTGGGAATCAGGAAGAACCAGTTTCAAGTATATCAGCCAATGACCTGGAAGAACTTTTTGAAAAGTATAGTGAATACAGCGTTTCTGGGAATGATTTAAGCAATGATATGCAGGAAATTTATGATTTATTACAGCAATCTGATGATGCCCATACAGAAGAAACACAGGAATTGATTGCAGTCTGTAATAAAATCAATCAGAACGTTGAGATGGGAACAACGTCGGTTTGTAGTCTTTTGGGATTGTTGATTGGTATTTTACTTGCAAAAACCTTTGCGATATTTATGAAGGGGGTTTAAGTGTAACACATGATTGATTACGTTGGAATTGCATCCCAGATGATAGTCGTTGGAGTCGGTATGGAATGCGTTTTCATAATTATTGGTTATATAGTTTCGACTGTATTTAACCTATTGAAAGTGAGGTGATTATTGTGTTTCAACCTGTTTTGATGGCAGCCGTATCAGACGCGGCAGCATCAGGATTTGATGTTGCATCAGTTATTAAAGATATGGTTGATAATGTTTCGAGTCAGGCATTTTCTGCGTTGGCTGTTGTTGTTCCGGCGATTGGGATAGTCGTCGGAGCTGGTGTAGCCGTGAAGTATGGAATTAGTTGGATTAGGAAAATCAGAGCGTAAGTAACTATTTCATTCTTCATTAAGGGGGTTGTTGAATCAATCCCCTTTTTTCATAAAAAGCGACTGTGTTTTCGTGGAGCCAAGAAAGTACAATTTCCAAGCCATGTCCATTTCCTTGTTGTGCTTTGGAATCCGGAGCCCTGTTTAGAGGGGAGTTTGTGTTAAGTCCCCTCTAGGGCTGACGGCATAGGCGAAATGCTTTTCGCCGGAAGGATTCATTTGAGAGAACAAGGAGAAAAAGGTGGTGGTTTTCGATTGCATAGTGCAGAAAGGACGATAAATGAAAGGATTAAGAAAACGCGTAATATGTATTTCCTTATCACTTGTTCTGGCAATATATGCACCGCTCTCGTGCTCTTTGAAAGTAAAAGCTGCAGCCCTTCCGGCAACTGCGGAATCGGCGGAATCCCTCATGGCTCTGTTCGATGTCCTGGTCAATGCCATGGCTGCAGGCGGTGCCATTGAATATGTTGCAGACTATGATAACGACATGGATTTACTGGACGGCTTCATGAAGTTTGCCAGAAGTATGTCCCTTGCCGGCAACCCACCAGGGGAAATGGAGTTTGTCCTGGCAGATGGAACCACTACCACCCTGGATGACTTGCTGACAGATGTAGAGGATGGTGTTATAACACTCCCCAACGAACAACAGTGGGGACAATACCGGGTTGGTTTTGGGGACGATTTTGCCAAGATTCTGGAAGCCTGGGAAGAACGAGGCAGCGGAACAGGCGGCTCATCCGAACCGGAACCGGAAGAACCGAAGTTCAATAAGTTGAAAGCCCTTGCCATTGGCAGTGGTCTTGTCGGCAGCATATCCGCATTTATCCTTGCGTTGAAGAATGGCGAAGTGGAAGGAATTGCGCCGGAAACGTACTTTGAAGCAGATGATGAGAAACTTACTAAAGAAGATATTTATATGCAATCAAACGGACAAGAATATACTTATTACTTTTCAACTATCGAAAAGGTAAGCGGTTATTGTTCTACGTGCTGGCAGCTTGCTGATACTCTTTCAGTGTCTTTGACGGGTGCTACTAATCAACGTTCTTGTGTTACTTTTACTTCGGAAGACTCTTTCAAAGGTCGTTTATATGTTGGCAGTAAAAGTTATGGTGTTGGTTCTGGTTTTTTTGCCTGTGGTCATAAAGCTAGCAGTAATAGTTCTTTTTCTGACAGCCTTTCTAGTTGTAATATTCCTATTTTTAGCACTTATGAAGCAGCTCAAAACTATTTAAAAACCGGGGAAGGCTACGAAAATGCCCTAAATTATAAACCATCTATATATAACTACCCAGACCTAGCCAACAGCCTTTCCAGCAGCCTTGCATCCTGGACAGGTACCCGGCTCTCCCCTGCCACGCTGCAGAAGACATACACGGGTGTGAAGAATGCTTACGAGACAGAGATAAAGCCAAACGTAGATGCCGAAAAGGATACGGATATCAACACAAAAACATACGTGGATACTGTGACAAAGGTTGTAACGGAAACCGTTGTAAAACCGGATACGGATACCAGTACGGAACCAGGAACCGAAACGAAGCCTGGTACCGGCACTACTACTCCGGGCACCGGAACCGGAACCGGGACTGGGACAGATACGGATGCAGACCCGGAAACCGATGTAGAGAACTACAAACGTGACCTTCGTTTAGTCTTTCCGTTCTGTTTGCCTTTTGATTTAATTGCGCTGCTTGATGCTCTGGATGCAGAGCCTGTTACACCGTGTTTTGATTTTCCGTTTGTGGTGGATGCTTTGGATATCAATATGACAATTAAGCTTGATTTAGCTTTTTTAGATGATGTTGCAGAAAAAATACGTCTGTTTGAAACGATTGGGTTTGTTATTTCGCTGATAACAGTTACCCATAAGATGATTAAATGGTAAGGGGGAAAATATGATTGCATACATGAAAGAAATGCTTGATAAGTTTCTTGATGTGCTGCTTAAGGTGTTTCCGGTATCTCCGTTTGCACCTTATATAGCAGCATTAACGGATTTACCATATCTTGGTTATATTAACTGGTTTATACCAATAGGAACTTTTTTGAAGATAGGTGCTACGTGGCTAACAGCTATCGGGGTTTACTATTTGTACATGGTTATAGCCCGATGGGTTAAACTGATTGGATGAGGTTGATTATGATTGAATTATACTCTGGCACTCCGGGGTCTGGAAAATCGTTGCATGTAGCAAGGGAAATCCGGTCAAGGCTGCGGATGTCAAAAAGGTTTATTATTGGGAATTTTTATGTGAATCAGAAGGCAATCCGGAAAGTAAAAGGTAATTACATATATGTATCGAATGATAGACTTACACCTTATAGGTTACTGCGATTTGCCAGAATGCTGTCCAAACGTTTAGGGCGTAGACTAAAAGAAGGGGAAATTCTCCTGATAATTGATGAAGCACAGTTACTTTTTAATTCTAGGGAGTGGCAGAATTTGGCTAAATCTGGTTGGTTGTCCTTTTTTTCACAACATAGGCATTATGGGTTTGATGTGATATTGATTGCGCAGTTTGACAGGATGTTAGATAGACAAGTGCGTAGTCTAGTTGAATATGAGGTTGTACATCGAAAGGTTAGTCGTGCCGGATACATCGGTTTTTTTGTTGGCTTGTGTTGCCATGATAATTTGTATGTTGCGGTTACCAGATGGTATCCACTTCGGGAACGCGTAGGTGGAGACTTCTTTCTTGGCGGTCGTAAATTGTTCGCTATATATGACTCGTACAATCATTTCGATGTACCGGATGGAAATTGAGTGGGGAATTTAAGGGGCCCCACGATATTCCGTCCGGCAATATGATTTGATTGGAGGAAAATGGGGGTGTAACTACGACACACCCCCATGGTGTTCAGTGTTCAGCCATGTTTTGTTGGTTATATTTTACTTGTGATTTACTTGTGATTTTATTGGAGAAATGCTATGGCTAGTCGTAATGGAAATGGGGTTTCTTATGGTACAGGTCGTACCAGAAACTGGGCAACAATTGTTTATCCGGAAAGCGCACCGGATAATTGGAAGGATATCCTGGGGGAATTGAAAATGGAGGCATTTATCTCTCCACTTCACTCGGAGGATGTGAATCCGGATGGGGAAAAAAAGAAAGCGCACTATCATGTACTTTTGATGTTTCCATCGGTTAAAACGGATAAACAGGCTGCAGAAGTGTTTGAATCCTTTGGCGGTGTTGGTACGGAACAGGTTGCATCATTACGTGGTTATGCAAGGTACTTGTGTCATTTAGATAACCCGGAGAAACATATTTATGATACAAAAGATGTGCTTGCTTTTGGAGGGGCGGACTACTACTCTGTTATCACTTTAGTAACGGACAAGTATTTAGTTCTTGCGGAGATACTGGATTTTTGTGATGAAAACCGTATCGTGTATTATAGTGACCTTATTCGTTGGTGCCGTCAAAATAAGTTTGAGTGGTTCCGTGCGTTGGTTGATGGGGGGACGTATGTTGTAAAAGAATATCTAAAGTCATCTAAATATGAAAGGTCTTATAATGACCTGATAGATAATAAAGGAGGGAAAAATGAAGGTTAAAAAGTTTTTAGTAGGTGGAAAATTTTCGCAATATCAGCACATGGTTGTTTTGGTTCGAGAAACGGATGGTGTCTTTCCTGCAGGTGGAGGTTATCCAGAAAGTATCTTGCAAAGATTCGGGGAAAAAAGAATCCGTCATGTTTCCGTATATGAGAATATCGTCAGGATTGAAATAAAAGAATGAACACGGAAAATCGCTCGGCAGTGTTTATGGCTGCATCCGTAGTGCTTAATGCACTTGTTTTAAGGATGCTGACATACAACGAGCGACTGTGCCACGGGCACATCCCCCGCTCAAAAACTATAGGTGTTGTAAGGCTTATTCGCGCGGGGGGCTTGGGGGCGTGTGGTTATAAGTTGGAGTATGGAGAGAATATGGAAAAAGCAATAGAACTGGAGGCAGTAATGTGTCCTGAAGCAAGGTGCCCCTTAAACTGTGATGGCAGTTGCCAAGATATTGGAACTATTCTACTGGATGTACCAGACCCGGATGAAGGATGCAGTTTGTATGAACTGCTGCGTTAAACTTATGTTTCCCTATCCGTTCTGCTATTGGCGAACCGGTTCGGGAAACAGGAACTTTAACGCAGAGTTTATAATGATAATATGGCTAGGAGGGATTTGTAAACCGTTCCTAGCCATTTTTATATACTTTGA
>CAKVCR010000192.1 GCA_934725835.1 uncultured Odoribacter sp. | reverse complement strand
TATACCATAGAACATAGCAGATATTCACGGCAGCAGGGAAAGCTTGACCAACCTACTGAAGAAGTATTTACAGATTACAAGGGAGATTTTGAAATACAGTTCATAGCACCTAAGGTAACGACAGCAGGCGACTATTATTGGGCGAACGACAACTATCGCATTACGACAAGTCTGACAGACAGCAAAGGTGAGACACAGGAGAGCAGCATCAACATTCCAATCTATAACGGTAATGCCAAACCAAGTTTGGAAATCCCATGGCGTATTGACAAGACATCGCCGGCGGTTTTCGGTATCAATCTTTCAAACTATCCGCCCAATAAGATTCATGAAGTGTACTACCGTCTGGAAAAACTCGTAGAACAAACAGACCCTACCCAAAAGACAGACACCATTATCGATAAAAAAATCGCAGAAGGGAAACTAACCATACAGAAATGCGACTCCGTAATCCTACAGTTGCAAAACGAACCATCCGGAGCCTATCTCTTTACGGCAGAATGCAACAATGCAAAGAAACAGCAGATTTTCTATCTCTATTCCAATAGAGACAAGCGTCCCCCCATGGCAACCTACGATTGGCTGATTGAAGAGAAAACAGTTTGTCAAGACGAAGAAAATGCACGGATATTGTTCGGGACTTCGTTGGACAGCGTATATGTTCAATATGAAGTATTTTCCGAAGACAAGCCGGTATTGAGCAGACACATTATCATCAGCAATGAAATCGCTGCCATTGAAATTCCCTATCTCAAAAGATACGCAAGTCAAATATGTTTACATATCCACTATCTGAAAAACAAACGCTACATATCGCAATTAATCCACTTGAAACGGAGACCCCAATTGCCTCAGTTCAAGATTGAAACGACTGTTTTCCGAGACAAACTCACTCCGGGCAAACAGGAAAAGTGGCAATTGAGCATTACCGACCATGGAAAAACCGTTTTTACAGAAGTACTTGCCATGATGTATGACGCTTCGTTGGACAAACTTGCTCCACATGATTGTAGGTTAAATCCGCAATTATTAAGACCATCCATCATATGGCGACTTTGCTCTCCTCCAAGGTTGTATTACACCCAAACCATGCATATCCAAAACTCGAAAATGAGATACCCGAAAGCAAATGCACCCGCATTCACATTCAATACTCTGAATTTATACACTTATCCTCACGTGGAAAATCTGCTGTATATGACTCGAGCCAAATCGCAGGCAAGCAATGCCGGAATCGATATGTCTGCACCTCTTAAACTATACGACATGGAGTCGGAAGCGGAGTTTATGTCTGACGAGGGCACGGATTCCACTCCTAAAGACCCGATACAATTGCGTGAAAATATGCAGGCGACCGCCTTCTTCTATCCGCAATTGCAGACAGACTCAACCGGCAAAGTGAATATCCACTTTACAGTACCTGATGCATTGACTCGCTGGAAATTTATCGCCATCGCTACAACACAAGATATGGGTACAGCACAAATTGAACGTTACGTCACCACCAGTAAACCGCTGATGGTACGTCCCAACATGCCTCGCTTTCTGCGCAGCGAGGATCAAGCTGAAATACGTACGGTAATCAGCAATCTGTCCGACTCTCTACAACAGGGGACAGTCTCCCTCGAACTTTTAATCCCCGGCACAAATGAAGTAATCATCAAAAGAGAAGTCCCGTTCAGAATCAAGGCAAAACAAGATAGCAATGCATGCTTCAAATTTGAAATCCCCGCCGGTCACAACCTTCTGATATGCCGCATCATTGCAAAAGGTACAGACTTCAATGACGGCGAGCAACATTATCTGCCTATTCTTCCAAACGAAATACTAGTAAACACAACCCTGCCGATATTTGTCAACACCGCAGGGAAACATATATTCTCCCTGAAAGAGAAAAGTGCCGGCAACCGAAACTACCGTCTGACTCTCGAAATGACAGCTAATCCAATATGGTATGCTGTCCAGGCTCTTCCTAATCTGCAACAACCGGCACATGAAAATGCGACCAACATTGTAGCAGCTTATTACGCAAATGCAATTGCATCACGTATCGTCCATGCCAATCCCGTTATTGTAAATGCTATCCGACAATGGAAAGAGGGAAATTCACAAGATGTCATTTCACCATTGTCCCAAAATCCGGAGCTGAAATCCATTCTGACGGATGCTACCCCATGGGCAATAGAAGCACAAAACGAAACGGAACGTATGCAAAGCCTATCGGAACTGTTCGATAAAAACCGTCTGGATTATCTGCAACAGCAAGCCCTTAAAAAATTGTCAGAACTTCAAACCCCGGAAGGCGGCTGGAGTTGGTTTAAAGGTATGCCGGCAAGCACATTCATAACTCAGAATGTATTAATAGCCATGCAACGCATAACCCTTTATGCCCAACAAACTCTCAGCGAGCAAGAAAAAATGATGCAAACCAAAGCCATACGGTATCTTGACAAAGAAATGATAAAAGCCTATGAGAAAAAAATCAAATACATTTCCTATGAGTCCGTACTTTATTTGTATGTACGCAGTCTGTATAATGATATCCCATTTGGAGATGTACTACCGGCACACAAACATTTAATCAAACTCGCTCAGAAACAATGGGGACAAGCTTCTTTCTATGAAAAAGCTTTGCTGGCAACCACCTTCCAACGTCTCGGTTTTAAAGAAGAGGCTCTAAAAATCATAGAATCACTTCGGCAATATGCCACCGTATCACCGGAATACGGCATGTATTGGCCGAATAACCGCAGCAACGCCTTCTGCAATTCTGCAGTCAGTACGCATACTGCCATACTGGAAGCTTTTGAAGAAATCAACGGCTACACACAAGAGGTGGAACAAATGCAGCTATGGCTGCTACGCCAAAAAGAAGTGCAACATTGGGGATCGATTCCTTCGACAGTGGATGCCATTCACGCCCTGCTACTCGGAGGCAATTCAACATTAACAGCAAAAGATGAAGTCAACATAAGGGTCGGTTCACATGCTCTTTCAACAGCAAACGCCAATAATATTCCCGGTTATTTGAAAGTATCATACCCTGCCAATGAAATCACTTCGAAAATGTTAAAAGTCGAAGTAGACAAACAAACCTCAACTCCAAGCTGGGGAGGCATCTATCTACAGAGCTTCAAGAAATTGGACGATATTGAGACACAGGAAACTATTCTCAAAGTAGACAAAAAACTCTATATCGAAACTATAAATGAAAAAGGTGAAAAGAAACTAGTTTCCATAAAGGACCGCACACTAAAGACCGGAGATAAAATCATTGTCCGTTTCACACTATCCCTCAAACAGGACATGGAATACCTGCACTTGAAAGACCTGAGAGCTGCTTGCATGGAATCCATAGAACAACTTTCAGGACGTGAATACGGGAATGGCGTATCCTACTATAAAGAGGTAAAAGATGCTTGCACCAATTTCTTCTTCGATTTTTTACCGCGTGGGAGCTATGTTATTGAGTACTCAACACGAATAAATCAAAGCGGAACATATCAGGACGGCATCGCCAATCTGCAGTGCATTTATGCTCCAATTTACAATGCCTACAGCAGCGCAGGCAAAATTATAGTATCCGAATAGAAAGGCTGTAATAATTCACAAGAGAATTAAGGCAGCACAACTTTCACGGACAACTCCTTGCGATTTCGGGCATAGTCCTCCACGACTATCCTGATTTCGTTGGGTTTCCCTTTCACAAACATAGGTTCCGTACTTTGACATTGCAGAATGGACGTTCGCGGATCATAGGAAAAAAGACACCACTTACCATTGACTTCGCCTCGGTAAAAAGCAATACCGGAAAGATTATCTTTGATTCTAAAGCGCAAAGTTTGCGCAGCCCCTCTGCCCAAATAAACAATTGACGGAGCAATGGTATCGTCTGCCACCGTATAGCGGTTGAGAGAACCGATTTCTGCCTTCAAACCTTCGGCAGTATGCGTGGTGGACAATGGGATTTTTTTGCCGGAAGAGGTAAGTTCGCAAAGGAACGATTTTTCAGTAAACTCCCCTTTCACTTCAAGAAGCGCCTTTTTATAAAGAGGAGTATCCTTCCGAGCAAGACACAACACTTCACGTCCGGACACCGAGTCGAGCAGCACATCCGCTACACGTTCAACAGAAGAGAAAAGAGCATCGGCATCCAATACCAGTCTCCAGTCTCCCTTTTCCAATACACTCGGCACACCATACCTTAATATACAATCTGCCGAGAGACGTTCCTTTTCTGTCTGTCTTCCCTTCAGCTCAAAAGAGAGCTGACTGACATTGCCGTTTATATCTGATAAATACATCATAACATGCACGACACTGTCGGGCTTGACATTCACCGTTCCATCTTCCTGCATTGTCACCGCCAACAACTCCTGTTGCCGATTGCCGAAACAGCGATAAAAAGTCTCCTTCTTTTTATATCGTTCGAAATCCTTCACATCGTTAATCAGCCGTGACTGAAAAAAAGAACAGGAGTCCATGGACAAATGATAAAGTGTATCAGTCCCTACCACAACATCCAAGGTATAGAGTCCCAACTTATTCCAGGAATCCTCCATATAATCAAGAGCATGGACACCTACACCTATTTTACCGGCGGGCACCGTATAGCGACCGGCAATATATTTACCGTCTCCTACATTCTTCACAGGACTGACACGGAGAAATGCCACCCGCCCATCCTCCTTGACCGAATATAGTCCCAACGACTTTATTTGAGGGGCCTTCAAATCACATATAGAATAAAAGCGGAGAGGATTCCAGGTATGTTCGGTGCGGGTGTTCCGAATCTCAAAATGCAAATGCGGGCCTCCGGACGAGCCTGTGTTGCCACTATAAGCAATTGTATCTCCCCGACTATAACACAGCTGCCTGCTTAGGATATTCTCATCAATGCTAAAACTTTCCTTGGCATACTGAAATTCTCTGACCAAAGCAGCCAAGCGAGGTTCAAAGCGCTGAAGATGCCCGTAAACAGAGGTCGTGCCATCGGGATGGTCAATATACAGGGCTAATCCATAACCCACGGGAGAGACAGCCACTCTGGAAACGACACCATCCTGCACACAAATTACCGGCAAACCCTCCATTCCGCCGGTCTTTATGTCAATTCCCGAGTGAAAATGCGATGCCCGCAACTCTCCGAAATTGCCACTCAGCAAAATTTTACCGTTTATCGGTTTTACCAAAGTCTGAGCCAGCACTTCATTCAACCCAAACGTTATCAAACAATTGTAAAAAAAAGCGACAAAGATAACCTTCAGAATATTTTTTTTCATACAAATAAATCAATAAAAATGTCACGCAAATATACCAAGACTCTTGATAATTTAAAGAATAAATCATATCTTTGTCATGTAAAGATTAGGTTATGGCAGCAAAACACGATGTCGTTGTTAACGAGCTAGACTATAAGATTGAGAAATTAATAAAACTATATATATCCTCTTTGGAGCGGAATAAAGATTTAGAAAGCAAAATTGAAACATTGCAGTCTGAATTGAAAGAAGTGACAAAGGAGAAGCAAGATTTGATGGAAAAACTGAAAACAGCCAGAGTGGCTAATGCAATTTCCGGCGGAAGCGAAGGCGCAGAAGCCAGAATGAGAATTAACCAACTGGTGCGGGAGATTGACAAATGTATTGCTCTTTTGAATAATTGAATATGGCAGAGAAACGTAACATTAATTTGACAATTGCCGACATACCTCTTAACCTGACCATTGCAGCGTCCGATGAAGAGATAGTCAGAAAAGCGGCGAAAGAGATTAATGAGCGTGTTCTAAAATATAAATCCGGTCATCCGGAACCGGAACAGTTCTATTTTTTGGCTTTTGTATCGCTGCAG
>CAKVCR010000191.1 GCA_934725835.1 uncultured Odoribacter sp. | reverse complement strand
TGACTTGGGAGAAGACATATACTTTGGATGTGGGTATTAACTTGGGCTTGTTCCATGACCGTCTTGTAGTGGAAGGAAACTATTATCGCAAGGAGACCAAGAATCAGTTGGAACAGCTGTCTGTCCGCACGTCATCAGGTTTCTCTACTTATTACACAAATGCCGGTTCGATTTTGAACAAGGGTTTTGAGATTAAGTTGTATACGACTGTTTTCCAAAATGATAATTGGACCGTGGCTGTAAATGCTACTCTGGCTTCCAATAAGAATGAGATTACAAAATTGGGTCAGGAGGCTGAGAGATATAATAAGAATATCCAGGATTTTCACAATGGAAAGAATCAGGGACAGGGCGGAGATTATTCAGATTTGCTCTATATCCCGTTGACTCAGTACTATGTAGGAGCATCTACAACTGCGATTTATGCTGTGCCTTCTTATGGTATAGACCCTTCAAATGGTAAGGAGTTGTTCCGTAAGAGAAACGGTCAGAGTACATATATATGGAATGCTGCAGATGAAGTGGTGGTGGGAGACAAGAGTCCGGATGCACAAGGTTCGTTTGGTATCAATGTGGCTTGGAAAGGTTTTTACGTTAATACAACATTCCTCTATCAGTGGGGTGCTCAGGATTATAATGAGACCATCAAAAACAAGGTGGAAGAGGCAGATATTGATGGAAGCAACGTAGACCGTCGTGTATTGACTCAGCGTTGGAAAAATCCGGGTGACATCGCTCCTTTCTTTGATTTGAAGAACAAACAAAAGACGCAGCCTACATCACGATTTGTACAGGATAACAATTATTTGGCATTTAGCAGTATCTCTTGCGGTTATGATTTTAATCGTGATTTGATTCGTAAAATCAGACTGACTTCGTTGGGATTGCGTTTTAACATGAATGATGTCTGCCGTTGGTCAAATATAAAACAGGAACGGGGAACAAGCTATCCGTATGCGAAGAATTATAGCTTTACATTGTCGTTAGGATTCTAACAATAAAATATTTGAGTATGAAAATATATATACAAATTATGATTCTATTGTCCTTGTTGTCATTAAGTTCATGCAAGGATTGGTTGGATTTGCAACCGGAAGGTGAGGCTACGAGCGATAAGCTGTTTACAACGGGTGATGGCTATCGTTCTGTCCTGGCGGGAGTTTACGAAGCGATGGCATCCCGTAATCTTTATGGAGTGGAACTTCAGTTTGGATTGGTGGACTGTATGTCACGGCAATATACCTGGGCTTGGAAATATGGCGAGGAGGGGACGAATATGTATAAGATAGCCCGAAACTATGATTATTACAATTCTGCATTGAGACCGACTATTGACAATATCTGGAAGGATGGATATAACGTGGTGGCTAATGCAAATAATCTGATTCAGAATCTGGAGAAAGCATCTGCCGATATTTTTGCAGAGGGAGAGGTTGAACGTAAGATGATTTTAGGAGAGGCATATGCTTGTCGGGCATTGGTGCACTTCGATTTGTTGCGGTTGTTTGCGCCGGCATTGATTCATGATGACGGAGAAAAACGGGTGCCTTATGTGGAAGACTACCCTAATATCCAGCCAAACGGGATAGCTGTAAAGCCTTTTATGGAGAAGGTTATCCGCGATTTGAATAAAGCTCGGGAGCTTACAATAGAGTTTGATACTACGGCTTGGGGTATGAGTTTGAGCGCATCCGGCAAGACTCGTTTCAATGGAGAGTTTGAATGGGGTATGCCGGGACATCAATCTTCGAGTGTGATAGACGGTTTTTTCCAGGGACGCGGTTTCCGGTTGAGCTATTATGCTATCACAGCATTGTTGGCAAGAGCATATCAGTATGCAGGAATGTATGACGAGGCTTTTCAGATGGCTGATGCTGTATTGAAATTCAAAGCAACCGGTACACAGGGCAGCTCTTACGATATGTTCTCAAAAGATGAGTTTTGGGAGTTGCGTGGTAATGATTTTGAAAACAAGAAAGATTTGAAGTGTATTTCCAATTTGATTTTTGCAGTCTATAATGAGGAGGCTTACGACAATTATAGTTTGGGAAGTTTCTTTAGAAAAAAAGCAGATGGAATGAATCAGGGAAATTGGCTGATGCTCGATTTGGATAATCAGAAAATATTTAAAAGTCCGGACGGACAGACAGACGAATCTGAGATGGACATTCGTTCCAGGTTTTTGTTGTATAAACCGGTGGATAATAGCATTTATGGAAATTATAAAATTTCCGGTAAATGGTATTGCAGTGACAATGTAGATATTCGCAAAAAGAATGTACGTATTCTGCCTGTAATCCGTGCGACAGAAATGCGTTACATTATGGCAGAATGTTATGCCCGGAAAAATCAGTTCGCTGAAGCTTATGAAATCTTGAACGAAATTCGCGAGAAACGTTCTGAAGTGGCACAAGTCGGAGATGAATGGAAAACGATGGAGCAGTTGGAGGTGGCACGGGATTTCGAGATGTTCCAAAGGGATTTGATTCGTGATGCCCAGAGGGAATGGATTTCGGAGGGACAATTGTTTTATCTATACAAACGGTTAGGTGCAAAGATTTATTTCAAGGAGAAAGAGGAGCGTGAGTTGAATAAATCAGAGTATATGTTGCCTATCCCCGATAATCAGAGTATGTAACCATTAAAAAACGGAAAAAATGAAAATCTTTATATTGTTTGCGATTTTGGGGATGATGTTGTTCAGTGCATGTACGGAACAGGATATCGAACCTTTTGGAGAGCGTCATGAAGTTTATTTCTATAAATATTTTATGGATGAGGAAGCTCCCGGTACTGCTAAAGCCGATTCTACGGATGTGACATTCTTTTTTGCCAAGCCGACAGACGACCATGTGATGGCAGAAATCGTAGTTGCCTTGGCCGGCAGACCTTTGACGAAGGATCTGCACTTCGGTTTGAAGGTTGTGAAGGATATGACAACCGCTACTCCGGATGAATATGTTCTGGAAAATTCTTATACTTTCCGTGCGCGTCCGATTCCTGCAGGAGCTTCTTTGATATTGGATACAATTCAAATCCGGATGAACCGCAGTGCCCGTTTGAATGAGTTGGAGGAAGGAGTACGGTTGGTAGTTGAAATTGTGCCGAGCGATGAATTGCAGGTGGGACAATTCGAACGTTCGAAAGCCGTTATCCATTTGACGAAAGATGCTGTGAAACCGGAATGGTGGACCTTGGAAGTCGCTGCCGGGTTGCTGGGGAACTATTCATCTTTGAAATACAAGACATTCTTGGAGAATATACCGGGAGCATACAGTTTGGATGGAGATATGATAAAGAGTGCTCCAGATGAGGCAATTAAATTAGTGAAATTGTTCAAGCAATGGCTGGCGGAGAATCCAATGGAGGATGAGAATGGCCTACCGATGTCTGTGGAAGTTTAATCTAATAATAAGTTGATATCATGAAATCGATAAGATTATATATTATATTGTTTTTATTCGGTCTGTTGACCGGATGTTTTGAGGACGAAGGGAACTATTCGTATGAGGAGATAAATCCTCCGTTATGGTCTGATAATTTTAATACAAGTTCTCCTAAACGTATGTTTGGTTATGCGGGAGATGGTGAAGTCATGAAGTTCAGGGGCAGTAAAATGTTCACGTGGGAAACAGATTCGGCAATGCGTGCAGAAGAGGTGCGTTATGAATGGAAAATCAAAGGAGTGGTAATCAGCGAGGAGTTGGATTTTGATATGCCTACGGACGAGGTCGTGAAAAAGATAGGTTTGACTCGCTATAGTAACGATATG
The DNA here is from genome assembly GCA_934725835.1 of uncultured Odoribacter sp. Classification (GTDB taxonomy): domain Bacteria; phylum Bacteroidota; class Bacteroidia; order Bacteroidales; family Marinifilaceae; genus Odoribacter. The sequence goes on along the minus strand of CAKVCR010000191.1, from coordinate 2,092 downwards.
GGAGAGTGGGGAACTTTTAGCGTGATTGAAAAAAAGACCGGAATTACGTTCCCTGCCCGACTGTTTGTGTATTTCTATCCTCCATTCGCTCCGGACGATTGGTTCATATTGTCAGAAAATGGCGATAAGTCAAAAGTTTCTGTAATCAGCCCGCGTACTGTTTCGGAGAATGGTAAAAACACGGTTAACTATAAATTGAAGGATGATATCTATGCGACCATTAATGGACATGATATACCCGGAAAACCAAAGGATTTGGTCATGGAAACATCCCGAGATATCAGTGCCAGTGGTGCCTGTGTGATACTGACCGATCAGGTTGCGTATGAGGTTAATTTGCAGACTATGAAGAAAGTGGACGAGGTGAAAGATCAGTTCTTGGATGGTGCCCCTGTTGATTTTAAAATTGCAGCCATGAGGGAAAAGGCTCCCAGCAGTCCTAGCTTTGGAGAAGGTTCTGCTTCCTTTATAGTGACTGAAGACGGACGTTTGTTTACTCGAATGAGATCTGCCAACTATTTGGTGGGAAAATATCTTACAGAACCCTACTATATTGATGCCAATGGTTATGAGATTACAATGTTAGGGCATTCTACTTATGGACAGAATATCCCTTGTTATGATGCCAAGAATCGTAGAATAGTAATGGCTACAACCTGGAGAGAGGATGTGGGAGAAGATATGTATAACAAAACTTCTGTATATAAAACAAGGGTTATACCTTTGAAGAGGCATCAAAATGTGCCTGTTTCTGAATTTGCAGAAGGAACAGAGATGCTTTATCTTTCGCAGAAACATCATATTCCATTCTTTTATGAGCAAACAACATTGTTGTTTACAGCGTATTATAATGATCCTAACTATCCGGCCACTTTGGTAGGGGATTTTGGATTTGATAATCGTAGCGCTTCCTTTCAGTTTAATGGATTTGAGCGTTGGTTTCGGTTGCCGGTGAAATTGGATGCCTCTTCTGTATTTTTGGTTAGTTCTACTTATCGTAGTTCCACTTACGCAGAGGATGCAAAATACCGTGATTTTTATTCTGTAGGCAATGAATTATATTTTGTTCAACGTGCGGCAGATTGGATGGATACATCTGTAAGATTCTTAAAATTCAATGCTACCATTCCTTCTAAAATCACCTCATTGGCTTATGCCTTTTTTGACTTGGATCAATTGTGGATAGGGTGTGAGGATGGAACTATCCAGGCTTATGATATCAGAAACATAAATTCTCCTGTACTGCTTTTTGAGAAGAATGTCGGTGGCAAGGTGGCTTCTATCAAACAGATAGGATGGCATACAACTAGTCACGACTGGTATTGATAATTGAGTGTGTATGAATTAGTAGAGCTAAAAAATATAAAGTTATAATATCAATGGAAGAGACAATAGTAAAAGTAGACCATCTTTCACACCGTTATAGTGTACAGTGGGCTATTCGTGATATCAATTTTGAAGTTCCCAAGCATGGAATATATGGATTACTCGGCTCCAACGGAGCCGGGAAATCCACAACGATGAACATTATGTGTGGAGTGTTGCGGCAGTCGGAAGGGGATGTTTATATCAAGGGTATCAGAATGAGTAAAAATCCGGTGGAGGCTAAAAGACATATCGGCTTTTTACCACAGAATCCCCCCTTGCATATGGATTTGACGGTGACAGAATATCTGGAATATTGTGCCGCTTTGCGTTATATCCCGGATAGAGAAATTCCTCAAGCTGTGAAGAAAGTGCTGGAACGTTGCGGTATCAGTCATTTCAGCAAGCGTCTGCTTAGGAATCTTTCCGGAGGCTATCAACAGAGAGTCGGCATTGCCCAGGCGATTATACATAATCCGGACTTTGTGGTACTGGATGAGCCGACTAACGGGCTCGACCCGAATCAGATTCTGGATGTGCGCCATTTGATCAAAGAGATTGCAGAGGAACACACAGTGCTTATTTCTACTCATATCCTTTCGGAAGTGCAGGCCGTTTGCGACCATATCCGCATGATTGAGCAGGGACGTTTGGTCTTTGCCGGAACAGTGGAGGAATTTGATAACTATATTGTGCCGGATTCTCTATTCGTTTCGCTGATGGCCAT
>CAKVCR010000190.1 GCA_934725835.1 uncultured Odoribacter sp. | reverse complement strand
ATTTGTAATAATAGTCCAACTTGAATTTAAAACGGTAATTCCAAAAATCCAAATCTAACCCTATATCATATTGTTTAGATTTTTCCCATGTCAAATTACGATTAATAATTCCTGCACTTGTCATGGATTCCTTTCCCAAAAACGAACCACCGGAAGTCATTAACCCATGAGCAAGATAAGGATCACTAAAAACCTGACCGGACGTACCCCAGCTCACACGAATCTTCCCCAAATCTAAAAAATGAGCCCAACGCATAAAAGCCTCATCAGAAAAAATCCACCCGACTGCAACAGAAGGGAAATTTGCCCAACGCACATCCTCACCAAAAACAGACGAACCATCTCGCCTAAATGTAAACTCCATTAAATACTTACTATCAAAATTATAAGCTATACGTCCCAAATAACTCAGCATTTTTTTATCTTCGTAATTTGAACAATAATATTGTATAGCTCTATAATTAGGATATTCTGACGAACCATAATTGTAAATATCCGAAGAGCCATTTGACACATAATACACCTTATCACTTGCGCCTCGCAGAGCATACCCGTTAATCTCATGCATCTGTTCCCTATTATAAGTTACTCCTAACAGAACCTCAACCGCATGACGTCTTGCTATACTTCTGGAAAATTTCAATAGATTCTCGTTAGACACCCCTATATTACGAGTAATACTACCTGCCGATTTATTTTCATTTAAAGGACTCAAATAACTCGGCTCAAAGGTATTTCCATTTGCCTGTGTAAAATCCACACCTAATGATGTTGTAAAACTTAATCCATCAAGTATATCTATCCCCAAACGAGTATTCAACATCAATCTATAAGAATCATTTTTTGCAACAGTCCCATTCAATTGTTTTAATACCTCTTTTTCTACTTCTCCTCCTAAGGGTAGCAATGTTGAAGTCGCTTTAGGGTCTGATGTCATTGCTTCAAATTTTTGAGCCGGTGCTAAAGCGTGACTTCTAACATTCCGACTTTTATCTCCATAAGCCAAATAAGCTCTTCCATCAATAGAAATACGTTCAACAGGATTGGCAGAGAGATTCATCAATATATTGGCTCTGGTAAAATCACTTCCAATCATGATACCTGATTCACGATAATAACCTCCACCAAACATATAACGGAAATTTTCAGAACCTCCTGATGCTTGAATATTTGCATTCACAACTTTTCCTGTACGAAACAATTGCTTAAACCAATTTGATTGATTATTATAAAACGGATTCAAACTATCTTGTAAAACCGGGAGTGGTGCATACGGCATCCCTGCATTCCAAAACTTATCATATTGTGCATAAAAATCCCCATAAGCATCCTCATATGACTGAGGATAATTCGTTGTCCCTGTTGCATAATCATATTTTGCGACCCGGGCATTTCTCAACGCTTGAATATTATACCATCTCTCTAAACGTCCTCCTATTTGTGTCGGAAATTCAGGCATGTACGACAAAGAATAGGAGACATTGGCAGAAAACATTGCTCGTCCGGCACGTCCTTTTTTAGTTGTTATCAAGATAACACCGTTCCCGGCTCGAGACCCATAAATAGCTGCAGCTGCGGCATCTTTTAACACTTCAACAGACTCTATCATTGATGGGTCCAAATCAGCTAAAGCATTTGCTCCTGTCACAGGAGATACAAAAGAATACATGGGGACACCATCAACAACGTACAAAGGTGTTCCATCACTTGCTCCATTCACCATCAGAGAATTATAACCACGAATCGCAACAACTGCACCACCCCCTCCCGGAGAACCTGATTGACTTGTTATTTCCACTCCGGCCATACGTCCCTGTAACATATTGATAAAGTTATCAGTCGGCAATTCTTTCATTTCATCTGCTTTCACAGAGGACACAGCACTAATCAATTCTCTTTTTTTACGTTCACCATAAGCAACAACAACAACTTCATCCAAATCCGATGCTTCCTCTTGCATGTACACTTTCAATACGTTATTTTTTTCAGAAAAATCAATTTCTTGTTTTTTATACCCTACGAATGAAAATTGCAATTTACCCTTCAATATTGGCAACGTAATTGAAAACCAACCTTTATCTGTTGTCAAAGTGCCTAATGACGTACCTACAATCTGCACAGTAACTCCAGCCATAGGATGCTTTTTATCATCATAAACGACACCGGTTACAGTTAAAGACTTCTTTTCTTCCAAACGACTGGAAGGTTTGATTACCACCATATTGTCATAACATTCCCAAGTAAATCGATTCCCCAGAATTTGGTACAAAACATTATCAATGGACATTTCTTTTACATCTAAAGAAATTTCTCTTTTAACATCAATCTCATCGAGACTATAAAAAAAATCCAAATTTGTCTGATACTTTAACTTAGAAATAATCTCAGGGAAAGTCACTTTTTCTACTTTCAAAGTAACTAACTGATCTTGTGCCCGTACTTTTGCAGAAAGAGTAAAGACAAAACCACACAACAAAAAGAGCACCAATTTCATAATCTTTAAAATTTGACAGCATGCTTTTTTCGGAAAAAAACATGCCCTCCTTCGTCTTTTTTCCATAATTTTGTAATAAAGGTTAAACAATCATCTTTTAGGGATCGCGACTTCCTATAAGATGTTCCTATTATCCGAGGGTTGCCGGAAGCAATTCTCGGATTATTATAGCGCCACTACTATTTACTTACGATTACAGTCCTTCCTTTCATTGTAAACTTTACATTCGTTGTCTTTTCTATAATAGAAAAAATTTCATTAGCAGTATATTCCTTTTTAATCACTCCGGCAAACATGTATTTTTTCACATCTTCAGAAGTAAAGAAAAACTCTATATCATACCAACGCTTTAATTGCTCTGAAATATCTTCTAAGGTTGCACCCTTTTCAAAACAGAATTTTCCATCAATCCAAGCTATTTCAGATTGAACGTCCACTTCTTTTACCAATATCTCGCCGTTTGAACAGACAGCCTGCTGTCCCGGTATTAATACCACACCATCAAATGTATTTTTATTAGTTACTCGAACTTTACCGGAGACCAATGTTGCCTTTATATTTTGATTTTCACAATAAGCATTCACATTAAACTTAGTTCCCAAAACCGTTATATCCATGCCATTTACTGAAACAATAAATGGTCTGTTTAAGTCCGGAGAAACTTCAAAATAACCCTCTCCTTTCAAATATACCCTTCTTTCACTACCTGAAAATATAACAGGAACTTTTAATTCCGATTCTGAATTTAAAAAAACTTTCGAGCCATCAGACAACACAACTTGGTATTCTCCTTTACGAGGTACGATAATGTCATTATAAATCACCTCATTTGAGCTCAAATTCTGAATGGTATCATAGTTTAGTCTATTTACACTGTCTATCTGCAATTTTAATCCATACTGCTCACAAATTTCATGTTTGTTCCCTGACAATATGATTTCTTCGCCTGTAGATAAGACCAACAAAGCCTCTTTTCCATTATGCTCCAATCCGGCAAGTTCTATAATGTCCTCTTGCTTTTCCTTTCTTTCCGGTAACAGAATTGCTACAAGAAAACATACTCCTGCGACCAAAGCAGCTATGCTACCAGAATAAAGCCATCTGCTTTTTTTTCTTTTAATCGCAGAAAGTGTTTTCATTTTTACTTGTTCATGGTGAATACTCTGACTTTCAAAAACCCAACGCAATTTCAAATAATCACGCATAAAATCCTCGTAAGCATTTCGATGTTCATCGCACGATGACAACCACTCTTCTACTTTTTTCTCTTCACCATCATCCAACTCTCCATTCCAGAAAGCAACAAGCAATTCTTCTATTTCCGGTTCTAATTTCATTTACTTATAAATCATATTCCACCTTTAGTACAAAAAAGCTACAGAAAAGGTCTAATGATTTACTTAAAAAATGACTGATTCATATCACGACACAGCAAAATGCCAATTGCAGGGTTCTCGTGCGGTTTTCTTACAATTGCCGGCTAATAACTTCTATTGATCCTTTGCTCCCAAAGTCCTCACGAGAGTTTTTAGAAACATAGCAACCTATACCATAATACAATGATAGCTACTCTTTAATAGCTGCAACAATCTCCGAAAACAAAATTATAGATAAAACACTGGAATAATCAACCAAAATCGGAATAATAGTGCATTTAACTCAAATCGGTGAATATCCAAGATTGTCAAATAGAATTTATTACCTATATTTGCATTGAAAATGTATTAAAATACAATTTTTCCCTTCTTTTTATTTAACTCCAAAATAAACTCTGATATGAATAATAGACTATATTTGATCATTATAGTGATAATAGCTTTAATGTTTTCTTGTAAAAATGAACAATCGTCAATAAATACTTTTGATGATAAAGTTCTTTTTATCGAAAACGATCCACACTCATATCTATCGAGAATTGATACAACAGGATTTCCTCAAATAAGGAATAGGAAAGAGGCCACTGATTTTATATTGTCGGCCTTAACACTTAATTACATTAGTGACGATTGTTATCCGCCAAAAGAACAACTACAAAAAAGCATTCGCATCTTTAAGGCAGAAAAGCTGATGCGACAGCAATTAGTGGCCCAATATCTTCTGGCCGGAGTGTACAAAAAGGAAAAAGATCTGACGAATGAAGTACATGTCATAGAAGAAGCCATCGACCTGGCCAATCATGAAGGCGATAACGAATGGCTGTTTTATCTTTACAGCTATTTAGGTGACATGTATATCAATCAATTCAACATGTTCCAATTTGTCAAATATCTCACATTGGCAAACCAATGTATAAAGGATGTTGCCCTTGCAGATATGAGTCTTTCCGTCAAAATCCGATTTGCCAAAAACCTGTTACATACGGAACATTATCACGAGTCATATGAAATACTGAAAGAATTAGAATACAATGTCGGCAAGAATAATACTTATTACAACGACATAAAGCGCTTGCTGGGGGTTGTTCTGTATAAAATGAATCAGTTGGATTCCTGTATAGAAAAGTTGAATGATGCTTTAGTTACAGAGAAATCTTTAAGGCATTTGTTTACCTGCCATTCAATTCTATCCTATTGCTATTATACAAAAAATGATCTGGTAAAAGCAGAACTGCATAAAAAATTGGCAAAGGAATGTGACACGGAAGATGATATAAGATTGTCAGAAATTGAATTTTATACATTATGTGCCGAATTTGCCAAGGCAAATCATAATTTGGGAGAACAAATCGATTGTTTAGATAAAGTAAAGGAGATCTACACTTCTGTTCTTGCTTACATTAGTGGGCAGTCTTTAGATGAAGCTATACAAGTTTATACACGTATCCATGAAAAAAGAATGTTCAACAAACAGATTGCGACATACCGATATATTCTAACAGGCTTCCTTTTAATCGCATGTATATCGCTAATAGTGTATATAAGAATACGCAAGAAACAAGTATATAAGATTTTTGCCCTGCAACGACAAATTGACTCACTGGAAAATTTGCGGAACATAAAGGACGAAGTGAAAGATTTTATAATGCGAGACTTTGAGATAGCCAAAAAGATAGCCATATTAAGAAATACCCGACAGGTACAGAGCGCAAAATTTCTGAAGGATTTGGCGAAGCATCATATCATCGAAGGTAATGATTTACTGACGATGAATTGGGAACAGTTTTATAAAGATATTGACCTTTCTTTTGATGGATTCTATTCTAAACTCACAAAGGAATATCCCACACTCAATGAAAAAGAACTTCAACTCTGCTGTATGCTTATATCCGGTTTTAAGACGGATGAGATTGCCGCTATCTGGATGAATAGCGTGTTCTCCGTACACAAGTATAAAACCAATGTCAGAAAGAAGATAAATGCGCCTGAAGGAAGTGATATTATCA
>CAKVCR010000189.1 GCA_934725835.1 uncultured Odoribacter sp. | reverse complement strand
GCGATAAAGGTCGCGTATGATGCTCTTTTTCTGATGGTAACGTTTTTCTTTCAGCCCCGGAAGGGTATGTTTGTTTTCGGTTTGCATTATTTCTTTGATTCTATGTTTTTTTACTGATAAGCTTCTTGATGGGACATGACATCTCCATGCCACACAAATTTAAGCTTTGTTCTGTTCACAAAGATAATAAAACTTTGTAAAATAATTGCAGAACCCGAATTTTTTAATGCTAAATTGTTGTGTAGCCTATTATACCTCCCGGGCGGCAAGTTGTCCGCAGGCAGCATCAATATCTTTCCCTTTGCTGCGGCGTATGTTGACCACCATATTGCAATTCTCGAGATATTTCACGAATTCGTCGCGCCTTTTGTCCGGGCTATGCTGAAACCCCGAGCCTTCGACGTTGTTGTATTCGATGAGGTTGATTTTAATGGGGAACTGCCGGCAATATAAGGCCAGAGCCTTGGCATCCTCCAGACTGTCGTTGATGTCTTTCAGTAGCAGATATTCAAAAGTAGGGCGTGTGCCGGTCTTCCCCACAAAATATTTCAGACTTTCAGCCACCTCCTTTAGGGGGTATGCCTTGTTTATCGGCATCAGCGAGGAACGGACGCCCTCTTTGGCGGCATGCAGAGAGACGGCAAGGTTGAAACGTACGCCGTCATCAGCCAGTTGGCGGATTTTATCCGGAATGCCGGCGGTGGATACCGTGATGCGGTAAGGAGACATGGCAAGCCCGTCTTCTGCCGTGATGCGTTCAATGGCTGCCAAAACATTCTCGTAGTTCAGCATCGGTTCGCCCATGCCCATGAATACTATGTTCGAAAGCGGAAATCCTTGTGCCTCTGCTGCTGCCTTGGCGGCAGTCACCTGATTGAAAATCTCGCCGTATGTAAGATTCCGCTTGAAACCGAGAGTGCCGGTAGCACAAAATTTACATCCTAATTTACATCCTACCTGCGAAGACACGCACACCGTAAATTTTTGGTTGCCGGGAATCAGTACGCTCTCGATGATTTCGCCGTCGTATAATTTCCAGGCTGTTTTGGTCGTGCCGTCCGTCGCTGTCTGTATATGAATCGCTTCCAGACTGTCAAAATACCAGCTCTGTGCCAGCAGTTCGCGGGTCGGGCGTGACAGATTGCTCATCTCTTCAAAATCGGTGACGCCCCGTTGCCAGATCCATTGCCATATTTGCTTGGCCCGGAAAGCCTTTTCGCCATTGGAAGTGAGAAAATCGGTAATGTCCTGTAACGACGCTTGTCTGATATTGCGAGCTGAATTGTCCATAAAACTATCGAGATGAATTTGAATGCGTTTGCAAAGATAATCAACTCTTTGTTAAAATAAAAAGAAATCCCGTTTACATGCAGATTTAATTATATTTTTGTCCTCCGGTAGAAGGAATGGTTATAATTTTTCACGAAAACGATTGTTTTTAATTAAAATGTATAACTTTGGGGTGCGAAAAAATAGAATTTAATAACACTATAATTTACATGAAGAGGATTATCATTATTGCGGCTGCTCTGCTTGCCGTATTTGTGGCAAAAGCAGACGAAGGTATGTGGTTGCTTTCTCGTTTGAAGCAGCAGAACATCGAAAAAATGCAGCAAATGGGCTTCAAGCTTACTGCTGAGGATATTTATGACATTAACAAACCGGGAATCAAGGATGCTATCGTTGGCTTGGGAAATGAAGGACGTCCGTTCAGTCACTTCTGCTCCGGTGAAATCATCTCACCGAACGGTTTGCTGTTGACCAACCACCATTGCGGTTTCGATGCTATCCAGACCCATTCTTCAGTAGAACACGACTATTTGCGCGACGGTTTCTGGGCTTACAAAATGGAGGACGAGTTGACTAATCCGGGAACTACTGCTTCTATTCTGGAGCGTATGGAGGATGTGACCGACCGTGTGAATGCCGTTTTGAACGATAAGATGAACGAGGCAGAACGTGAAGCTGCCATCGCTCAGGTTGCGTCAGAAATCATAAAAGAAGCTGTCAACGGTACACAATTGAGCGGACAGGTACAGGCTATGTTCGAAGGCAATCAGTTCTTCTTGTTCCTGTACACCATCTACAAGGATGTTCGTTTGGTAGGAGCTCCTCCCCAGAGCATGGGTAAATTCGGTGGCGACACTGACAACTGGATGTGGCCGCGTCACACTGCGGACTTCTCAATGTTCCGTATCTACACTGCTCCTGACGGAAGCCCTGCTGAATATTCAAAAGACAACGTGCCTTTGAAACCGAAACACTTCTTGCCGGTATCCATCAAAGGAGTGAAAGACGGCGATTTTGCCATGATTATGGGATTCCCCGGAACCACCGACCGCTATTGCACAAGCTTCGGTTTGGAAAATACCATGGAGGTTACCAATACCATCCGTCACAAAGTGCGCACCGATAAATTGGCTGTGATGCGCGAAGGTATGGAGAAAGACCAGAAAACACGTATCCAGTATGCTTCAAAATATGCAAGTTGCGCCAATTACTGGAAATATTCAAACGAACAGAATAAAGCTCTGCGGAATTTGAATACAATGGGTAACAAACAGGCAATCGAGCGCGAATTTACTGCATGGGTAAATGCCGACCCTGCCCGCAAGGCTATGTACGGAAATGTATTGTCCGATATTGAACAGGCTTACAAAGCACGGAAAGAATTTTCTGTAGCAGAAATATATGCCCAGGAGGCATTGGCAGGACCGGAAGCACACCTGTTCGCATATCAGGCAGGACGTGCTATCGAGATGCTTTGCAATGCGGAAACTCCTGCAAAGGAGAAAGAGGCTGTCAAGGCTCAGCTTGGCGAAATGGCAAAGGCATTCTACAAGGACTTCAACGCTGATGTCGATGCCAAATTGTTTGCAGTGCTGTTCAAGGTATACAGCGACAATGTAAGCAAGGAGCTGCACCCGGACGTGATTACAATGATCAACAAAAAATACAAAGGCAATTTCAATAAGTATGCTGCTGATTTGAAAGCTAAGTCAATGTTTATGAGCGAAGAGGCATTTGCTGCATTCTTGGCGAAACCTGATATGAAAAAGTTGGCGAAAGACCCGGTTTACCAGGCTGGAAAATCTTTCTACTCAGCTTACTTGAGATTGTCAAAAATGACGAAGTCCATTCGTGAGCAGATTAAATGCGGCAACCGTCTCTTCGTACGCGGATTGATGGCTATGAATCCTGACAAAGCGTGGGCTCCCAATGCAAACTCTACGATTCGTTTGACTTATGGAAAAGTAGGAAGCTACAAACCTCGTGATGCTGTCTTCTATGACTACTATACGACCTTGGCAGGAGTATTGGAGAAGGAAGGTCCTGCAGGTGGCGAATTCGAAGTGCCGGCTCGCTTGAAAGAACTGTATGCCAAGAAAGAATTCGGTCCTTATGGCAGTGATGTCCTGCATGTAAACTTCATCACAGACAATGATATCACCGGCGGAAACAGTGGTTCCGGAGTAATCAATGCCGAAGGTCATCTGATTGGTACAGCTTTTGACGGCAACTCGGAAGCTATGTCCGGAGACATCGACTTTGAGGAAAATCTGCAGCGTTGCATCAACCTCGACACCCGTTATATGTTGTGGATTGTTGATGTATTTGCAGGAGCAAAGAATCTGGTTAATGAAATGACTATTATTAAATAAAAGTACTGGCGATTATGAAAAATTTAGATTGGAGTAAATTGTCTTTTGGTTATTCAAAAGCTGATTACAACGTTCGTTGTTACTACAAAGATGGTAAATGGGGAGAATTGGAAGTTACCGATTCTGAAATGTTGAACATCCACATGGCTTCTACCTGTCTTCACTATGGTCAGGAGGCATTCGAAGGAATGAAGGCTTTCCGTGGTAAAGATGGTAAAATCCGTTTGTTCCGTTGCGAAGAGAACGCAAAACGTATGCTTAGCTCTGCAGAGTATGTTATGATGCAGGCTCCTTCTGTAGAATTGTTTACTGAGGCAGTTGTCAAAGCAATCGAAATGAACAAAGAATATGTGCCGCCTTATGAATCAGGCGCCAGCTTGTATATTCGTCCGTTGTTGATTGGTGTAGGACCTCAGATGGGTGTGGCTCCTGCAAAAGAATATTTGTTCGTTGTATTTGTTGCACCGGTAGGACCGTACTTCAAGGCAGGTTTCAAACCGACCAAAGTAATGTTGGAACGTCATTATGACCGTGCTGCTCCAAACGGAACAGGTCACATCAAAGTGGGTGGTAACTATGCTGCAGGTATGCGTTCTGGCGAAGTTGCTCACCAAAAAGGCTACTCTACTGCTATCTTCTTGGATTCTAAAGAGAAGAAATATATTGACGAGTGCGGTCCGGCTAACTTCTTCGGAATTAAGGACAATACCTACATCACTCCGTATTCTCACACTATCCTGCCCTCTATCACCAACAAGAGCTTGATGGTGTTGGCCGAAGACATGGGATTGAAGGTAGAGCGTCGTCTTATCCCGGTTGAAGAGTTGGAAACATTCACAGAAGCCGGAGCTTGCGGTACTGCTGCTGTAATCAGTCCTATCGGACAGATTGATGATTTGGAAAACAACAAGAGCATTGTTTTCGGTAATCCGGAAGTTCCGGGAGAATGGTGTACTAAATTGTACAACCGTTTACGTTCAATTCAGTATGGTGACGAGCCGGATAAATTCGGTTGGGTTAAAGTGCTGGAGTTTTAATGAATAGATTTCGAAGCACAAAAGCTGTCGTTTGAGATTTTGTGCGTACGGATAGCAAATTGCAAGCCGATCGGTCCTTTGGGAGCCGGTCGGCTTTTTTTGTGTTTCCGAAACATCTCTTGCCGATGTCTCACCGATGTTTTACTCCCCTTTTACATTCATCCGTTTCTGACCCGAAGCTCATCCGAAGCTCAACCGAAAGGGGTGGGTGGAGCAACGGGCGAGCTACGGAGCAGGTTGTGGGTAAGGTGGGAGGAGTGTAATCGTTAAACAAAGTTAAAATAGACATTGCCGTTTACCCGTTTTTCTTTTTCATGTGTAATATGCTTAGAAAAGAGAATTAGAACATGAGAAAATTGCATAAGTTGATAGCCAAGGATATTTTCGATTGCTTGTCTGACGAAGAGAGAAAGCAATTGGAAGAGTTGTGCCGGGAGCGTGGAATAGGGGCAGAGGCATATCAGAAAATGAAAGAGGAGATTGTCAGCAGAGGATTGCATGAGGAGATAGTGAGGGCTCGCAGGGGTAAAAGGAGCAGTCGGGTGGTTGGAATGTGGCGTTATGCTGCCGTATTATTGCTGCCGTTGGCAGTGGCCGCCTATCTGTTGTTGGCGCCGCATGATGATGCCGCCGTGCAGATGGGAGAATCTATACCGGTGGAGACGAAATTTCCGGCGGTAGAACGCAAAGAGCCGAAGGTGATATTGGCGAGCGGCGAGGAAGTGTATTTGGACAGAAAAGAGAAACAGGGGTTGGCAGTGCCGAATGCCGTGAACAGGGGGAACGAGCTGGTATATGCAAAAAGCAGCCCATCGGTGGAGGCAGAGCCGGTGATAGAGTACCACACCGTGGTTGTGCCCAAAGGGGGTGAATTCCAGATTGTGCTGGCCGACGGGACATCGGTGTGGCTGAATGAAGATACAGAATTGAAATTCCCGGTAAATTTTGCAGGGGCTTTGCGGGAAGTGTACCTTGAGCGGGGAGAGGTGTATTTAGAGGTGGCTAAAGATAAGGAGCATCCCTTTGTGATGCACACGACAGGGGGCGATGTACGGGTGTTGGGAACGGAATTTAATGTCAAATCGCTTGAGGGTAATAAAATCGAGGCAACCCTGGTGGAGGGCAGTGTACAGGTCAATAGCGGAGCGTCGCAGCTGGTGCTGGTGCCGAATCAGCAGGCT
>CAKVCR010000188.1 GCA_934725835.1 uncultured Odoribacter sp. | reverse complement strand
AGATAAAGGTACGACCTCGTTGGTAGGTGGTCAAAGAGTGCCTAAAAATAGTGCTCGATTGGAAGCATATGGCACTGTTGATGAGTTGAATAGTTGCATAGGAATTGTGCGTTCCTGTAAACTGAAAGCACCTTTGGCTGATGAATTGGTAGAGATACAGCGTCGCTTGTTTGATGTTGGAGGAAATCTGGCGACGGACCCGTCAGATTTGAAGGTAAAAGTATGTATTCGTGAGGAAGATATCATTTTGTTGGAGCGGGCAATTGATCGTATGGATACCGAGGTGCCTCCTATGCGAGCATTTGTGTTACCAGGTGGAGACAGTCAGGCGGTCTCTTTCTGTCATTTAGCCCGTACTATTTGCCGGCGTGCCGAACGCAGAGTCCTTGATTTGGCTGCACAAGCAGAAGTGGACGAGCTATTGTTAAAGTATATCAATCGTCTGTCAGATTATCTTTTTATGCTTTCCCGCACAATAGCTCATCATGAAGGTGTTGAAGAGATGAAGTGGGAAGCCCGAAAGTAGGATTTCTACTCATCTTCTTTCAAGAGGATTAATTTTTCAGGTTTAGCTTGCAGACGAGTCGATAGCCATTGATGGAGTTGTTCCATCTTGGCTTTCTGTATAGGGTGACGGTATTGAAGAATAACGACAGATAAGGTGTCGTTGTGATTGTCTATTATGTGATTACGAACGACTTGTGATAAGGCGATACTCGTTATATCCGGGAAAAGTACTTGTATCTCCGGTGCAATAGCCTGACTCAGCGAGTCGTAATATACATAACTTTTCAGTTGCTTCCGCAGATGAACGATTTCCTCTTCTTGGCGTTGTGTCTGCTGGCGGCTTTGTTTATAGAAATCTTGTAGCACAAGTTTGCTCAATTCGTCTGTCTGTTGATTCTCTTTTTCTTTGTTGATTCCTTGTTCAATATGCAATTTGCATCCTTCCAAACGATAGTGGACTAATTTCTGATGAAGCATTCCGATGTAGTCGGCAGGAATTTCTTTGCCAATCAGGGTAATGGCAATACTGTCTTTATGGATACTCTTATTGACAATAAATGTATTTGGGAACTTGATTTCATTGCTGATAAAACGGGAGGCATTGTTTTCAAAAATATTTTTCTTAATCATGGTGTAGGTGATATGCACACTAGGCACTATGATAACAAATAGTATGGCATAAACAATCTGTTGAACCCTCTTCTCGCGTGCTTTATCTACAAATACTTTCTTTTTAAAATGCATTAGTTTTACTCCTAGCGTTGTTGCAAAAGCAATGAACACAGAATTAATCATATAAAGATAGAAAGCCCCAAAGAAATAGGTAGGGTTTCCACTGGCAATACCGAAGCCTGCAGTGCAAAGGGGAGGCATGAGAGCTGTTGCAATGGCAACACCGGGGATAACATTACCTTTCAATTTTGTACTGGAAGCTACGATTCCTGCCAAACCACCAAAGAAAGCTATCAGTACATCATAAATGGTTGGAGTGGTTCTCGCCAACAGTTCTGAACGTGCTTCGTTGAAGGGTGAAATTAAAAAATAGATAGTAGAAGTGAGTATTCCAAAAATCGTGGCAATCGTCAGATTTCTGAAAGCCTTTTTTATGAGCTCAAAGTCGTTGATTCCTATTCCTAGTCCAATCCCCATGATGGGACCCATTAAAGGCGAAATCAGCATTGCACCGATAATTACAGCAGTTGAATTGACATTCAGTCCCAAAGAGGCAATGAAAATAGCAAATATTAATACCCAAAGGTTGCTTCCCCGGAAATTGATGCCTTTAAGAATATTGTCAATGGTTTCGGCTTCATTTTCTCTTTCTTCGGATGGGTCGAAAATACTATTCAGGTAATTTTTAGCTTGTACGATAATATCTGAGAGTGCCATGTTTATGCTGTGTAGTGGGTTGTTACAAATTAACTGTGTTTACGGAAAACACGATTAAGAATAGGGATTTCATGTAATGGTAAATCTTTCTTTATCAAATAAGTCAGATATATAGCGAGTAGACAGGTCCTGAACGCCAGACGCAAAATCAGATTGTCGATAACAATCCATGTGCCGATAAAATACAACATCAATGCAAGCCCTGTATATTTGGCAATGGACTTTAAATCATAGCTGATTGGGTAGTATTTTTGTCCAACAAGCCACGAAAAGAACATCATGGCGAAATAACATGCAAAAGCAGCCCAGGCGCAGGCGACATAACCGAAATGCGGGACAAAGATAATATTGGCTGCAACAATGATTATTAGACCAATGAGAGAAAAATAGACTCCCCATTGGGTACGGTCGGTGAGTTTATACCATAACGACAAGTTGAAGAATATTCCAGAAAATAATTCTGCCATCATAATAATCGGCACAACTTTCAAACCTTCAAAATAACGCGGATCAATGAAATAACGGATAATGTCCAAATAGAACATGACACCCAGAAAAATCAGCAAATCAACGATGATGAAGTATTTCATGGCCAGAGCATAGGTTGTCCGTTTGTCTTCGCCTTTGGTGCGGGCAAATATGAACGGCTCGTATGCGTAGCGGAATGCTTGAGTGAACATAATCATGACAACGGCAATTTTTGCATTGGCTCCGTAAATGCCCAATTGGTGGGAAGCTTCTGCAATATCCGGAATCAGATAGGTATAGAGAATTTTGTCGAAGTTCTGATTAAGCATTCCTGCCAATCCAAGAATCAGTAGGGGAAATGAGTAATGTAGAATCTGTTGTAGTAATTGAAATCGAAACCGCCAACGTATATGGACTATTTCGGGCAAAAGCATTAACAGAACAATACCTGAGGTGAGTACATTGGAGACAAGAATGTAGCCGACACCATAATCCGGATTATAGAACCAACTAATCCATTCAGCATGCTGTGCATGAATCTTAGGGCAGATAACCAAAAAGAAGATATTGAAAAAAATAGTCAGTCCGATATTCAGAAGCTTCAACGCTGCAAAACGCAGCGGGCGTAAGCGGTAGCGCAGATAGGCGAAGGGTAGTGCACTAAATACATCCAAGGCGATGATGACGGCTATTAAGGCGACATATTCCGGATGTGTTCCGCTTTGAAGTATTTGGGACAATGGTTTTAAAAAAACGAACACCAGCCCGAGAAACAAGGCTGTGGTGACTCCTAAAGAGGTCATACAAGTTGCATATACAGTTTGCGGTTCACCTTTGTCCGGGTCGTTGGCAAAACGGAAGAATCCGGTTTCCAATCCATAGGTGAGTAAAACCAGCATCAAGCCAATCCAGGCATACAGATTGACAATAATACCATATTCTTCCGGCAACAGAAGATAGGTGTACAATGGAGTCAGACACCAGTTCAGAAATTTTCCGATGATGCTACTTAAACCGTAAATGGCTGTATCTTTTGCCAAACTTTTAATTCCTGCCATATCATTGGATATAGGTAAATTTTGACAAAGATACGAATTTTATTTGTTTTGGGTTATTTTCTGTACCTTTGCTGTAGTTTTATTATATGAAATGATGGAATCGATGCAGAAGATTAGTAAGGTGGAGGTGCGTAAACTCCACATTGATGACTATGCCCAACTTGCCCAGTCGTTTACCAGAGTATATGCGGACAAGGATGTGTTTTGGACACATCAGCAGATCAAGAAGTTGATACAGATTTTCCCGGAAGGGCAAATAGTGACCGTTGTAAACAATAAGATTGTAGGCTGTGCTCTTTCTATTATTGTCGATTACGATTTAGTGAAGGGTGACCACACATATGCTAAGGTGACCGGTAATGAAACTTTTTCCACTCACAATTCAAAGGGAAATATCCTTTACGGGATTGAAGTGTTTATCCATCCCGATTACCGTGGATTGCGTTTGGCCAGGAGAATGTATGAGTATCGTAAAGAATTGTGTGAAAAGCTGAATCTGAAGGCGATTATGTTTGGAGGCCGAATCCCCAATTATTATAAATATTCCGACAAGATGCAGCCTAAGGAGTATATTGAAAAGGTGCGTTCACGTGATATTTATGATCCCGTCTTGACTTTCCAACTTTCCAATGATTTTCACGTGCGGCGTGTGATGAAGAACTATTTGCCTAATGATGAGGAATCGCGTCATTGTGCCACTCTTTTGCAATGGGACAACATATATTATCAGCCGCCGACGGAGAATATTGTAGATAAGAAAACGACAGTGAGGGTGGGAATTGTGCAGTGGCAGATGCGTTCCTACAAAACGTTAGATGATGTGTTTGAGCAGGTGGAATTGTTTGTTGTTGCAGTTTCTGATTATAAAAGTGATTTTATCCTTTTCCCTGAATATTTTAATGCTCCCTTAATGTCTGAGTTTAATCATTTGGGGGAAGCTCAGAGTATCCGGGCTTTGGCTCAATATACAGAACAAATACGTGAAAGGTTTATCAATTTAGCCATCAGTTACAATATAAATATAATCACCGGTAGCATGCCTTTATTGTTGGAGGATGGTACGCTGTATAATGTCGGGTATCTGGTTCGGAGAGATGGTACTTATGAGCAATATGAGAAGATTCACGTTACTCCGGATGAAATCAAAAGCTGGGGATTGTCCGGTGGGCATCTGGTGCAGACTTTTGATACAGATTGTGCAAAAATAGGAGTGCTAATTTGTTATGATGTCGAATTTCCGGAACTGTCGCGTATCATGGCAGAACAGGGAATGCAGATTCTGTTTGTGCCTTTCCTGACTGATACGCAAAATGCCTATTCTAGAGTGAGAGTATGTGCACAAGCACGTGCCATTGAAAATGAATGTTTTGTTGTGATTGCAGGTAGCGTAGGTAACTTGCCACGTGTGCATAATATGGATATCCAATATGCACAGTCGGGAGTATTTACGCCTTGTGACTTCGCATTTCCGACCGATGGCCGACGGGCAGAGGCAACTCCCAATACGGAGATGATTCTGGTTTCGGATGTCGACCTTGATTTATTGAATGAGCTTCATACATATGGTAGTGTTCATAACTTGTTGGATCGCCGCCATGATCTTTATGAGTTGAAACTGAAGAAAGGGAACTCGTAATCATCCTTCTCTTCTCTTTTGTTTTTCTCTTGCTCAAATATAAGTCTTTGTCATACATTTGAGATATATTTGAGCGAGAGGAAGTGGGAGGGCATAAAGAGAGATGAGGAGAGCATGATGACTGAACTGTATTTCGTATTTCAGGATTTTTCTGTAGTTTTGTCGCGCTGATAAAAGCCGTTGGAAGTATGAAGATGTGTATTGCCGAAAAACCGAGTGTAGCCAAGGAAATTGCGAATATTCTGGGAGCTAATACCCGTAGGAATGGGTATTTGGAAGGAAACGGATATTGTGTCACATGGACATTTGGACATCTGTGTACTTTACAGGAACCGGGAGAATATACGGAGAAGTGGCAACGATGGAATTTGGGTGTATTGCCTATGATTCCGTCAAAATTCAGAATCCGCCTGATTGAAGATGAAGGAATTAAAAAACAGTTTTCCGTGATAGAAGAGCTGGTCGGCAAAGCGGAGATGGTGATTAATTGCGGAGATGCGGGGCAGGAAGGAGAGTTGATACAACGCTGGGTGCTGACTAAGGCAAAGTGTCAGGTGTCAGTAAAGCGCTTGTGGATATCTTCATTGACGGAAGAGGCCATTCGAGAAGGTTTTGATAATCTGATGGAAGCAAAAGAGTTTGATACACTCTATGCTGCCGGGTCTGCTCGTGCCATCGGAGATTGGCTGTTGGGGATGAATGCAACACGTGCGTATACTTTAAAATATGGTGCCGGTAAAAATGTGCTTTCTATCGGTAGAGTACAGACCCCGACTTTGGCTCTTGTCGTTGAAAGGCAAAAAGCAATTGATAATTTTAAACCCGAAACCTATTGGGAAATTAGAACAAACTATAGGGGGGGGG
>CAKVCR010000187.1 GCA_934725835.1 uncultured Odoribacter sp. | reverse complement strand
GCCAAGGTGCCTAACGTAAATCCTTCATAATAATTCTTATCCTTCATTTTGGTCTTCAAGTCAGAAGAGTTGCCTGACAACATTGCCAAGTTGTAGATATTGGTGGGATTTGACAAATCCAGAGTGCCATCCTTTTGGTATTGCTTATGCAATGCCCTTATTGCACTGCCACAAGCAGAACCGGCGGCATAGGCACTTGTATTGTTGGAGACTCTACTGGAAGGTTGATTCATTGATGCACAAGACATCATCAAGCATATTGCCGCAAATAGGGCAAAAAATCCTATCCTTTTCATATTGATTAAATTTGATAACATTTGACAAATTTACGAATTTTATTGTAACTACCAACCGATAGTCTGTTCCTTTTTCCTAAGCAGCGAAAAATCATTTGATAAGGGATGTTTATTCTCATTTTAAGATTGTATCTTTGCAGTAAATCAAAATCAGAGATAATCATGTCAGAATGTATGGAACATCCGGAAAATTCGCCGGAGTATGAAGGATTAAAAGTAAACAAGGGTATTCCACAACCGGACCCCATGAATCCCAATATTGCCGCACGCCTGAGAATGATTCGGAAGCAGGAGCTGACGGCCGACGATTATGTGGAGGGTATATTAAAAGGCAACATCAATATTTTAAGCCAGGCTATTACGTTAGTGGAGAGTTCTAAACCCGAGCATCAGGTCGTAGCGCAAGAGGTCATCAGACGCTGTCTGCCCTCGTCTGGACGGTCGGTACGCGTTGGTATTACGGGGGTACCGGGAGCCGGAAAGAGTACGTTTATCGAAAGTTTCGGTAAATATCTGACTAAAGAGGGACACAAAATTGCAGTATTGGCCATAGACCCGAGTAGCGAACGTTCCAAGGGTAGTATTCTGGGCGACAAGACCCGTATGGAGGAATTGTCATGCGACCCGCTGGCATATATACGTCCTTCCCCTTCTGCCGGTTCGCTGGGAGGTGTAGCCCGCAAGACCCGCGAAGCTATGATTCTATGCGAGACTGCAGGATTCGATATCATTCTGATTGAGACGGTAGGTGTCGGACAGAGCGAAACGGCTGTTCATTCGATGGTTGACTTCTTCCTGCTGGTGCAGATTGCCGGAGCCGGCGATGAATTGCAGGGCATCAAGCGCGGTATTATGGAGATGGCTGACAGTATCATTATCAATAAGGCTGACGGTAATAACATCCAGCGTGCCGAACTGGCCAAAGCACAATTGGCAACAGCTTTGCACTATTTCCCGCCTCATGAATCAGGAGTGATGCCGAAAGTGATGACCTGTTCTGCTTACGAACGCACAGGTATTGATGCTATTTGGGACAACATCTTGCACTATTGCAGCGAGACTCAACAAAACGGCTATTTCGAGCATCGCAGAGCCGAACAGTCAAAATACTGGATGTATGAAACCATCAACGAGCAGTTGCGCAACCGTTTTTATCAAAGCCAGAAAGATAACCTGAAAATTGCCGAAGAACAGGTGATGAAGAATCAGGTAAGTTCGTTTGCCGCTGCTTTCGAATTATTGGACAAATACTTCAAGGGATAAACAATGCAGTTTATAGGGCAGGATTTCCAACGGGGAATCCTGCTTTTCATTTATACAAACTCTGGGAAATCATCCATAAAGATAAATCCTTGTTTGGAATCGATTTTTCCGCAGAAATGCGTCACTCCGTTTGTAACTGCCACATACGGAGCTGAAAGTGTAATATTATAGCGGAATGCCTGATCGAACACTTGACGCCGGAGGGATACAGAGGGAGCCTTACATTCGACAATTAGCCAAGGAGTGCCAGTGCGGTCGAAAACTACCACATCAAAACGACGCGGCAATCCGTACAATTCAATTTCCCGCTCAACGGCAATCAAGGCTGGGGGGTAATTCTTGTAATGTATCAGATGCTGACGTACCCATTCTTCGGGCGTCAGGACTACAAATTTTTTGCGGAGAATGTCAAAAATCAAAACACAACCGCCTTGCTTCTTCACTTTGTAGTCAAATGATGGAAATGAAAGCTCTATCATTCTGCTATATTCTTAATTTTCAACAAACTGCTATCACCATAACTCAAGAAACGGAAACCATGCCCCATTGCATAATCATATATTTTATGCCAATCATCCCCCACTGCTGCTCCAACAAGAAGTAAGAGTGTGCTCTGAGGCTGATGAAAATTGGTAAACATCGCATCAATCACCCGGAAACGGTAGCCCGGCACAATAATAATGGTGGTGGATGCCTTCAATAACTCCTCGTGTGTTTCGTCAAACCAGCCTAAGAGTGCATCCATCGATTGGCGCAACGAATAATGAGACGGCAACGTGTAGGCTTCCCACTGTTGCAGGGAGAAAAAATTATCATACCCGACCAATCGTTTCACCCCCAACCAGTACAGACTTTCGAGAGTACGCACAGAAGTGGTACCAACGGCGATAATCTCCTTTGGCTTATCATGCAGACATTCCACCAACCCACGGTTGATAATGACATGCTCCGTGTGCATATCATGTCCGCCGATTGTTTCTGCTTTTACGGGACGGAATGTGCCAGCTCCGACATGCAGCGTCAATTCCTGAACATTCACACCCTTGGACTGCAAGTCATCGAGCAGGGGACGGGTGAAATGTAAACCGGCAGTAGGTGCAGCTACCGATCCCTCTTCACGGGAATAGACCGTCTGGTAACGAATTTCATCAGATGCCTCCGACTCTCGGTTCAAATAGGGCGGAATGGGAATGCGCCCGCATCCTTCGAGTACTTCGCTGAAAGAGAGTTCTTCTCCCCACTGAAAACGGACAATCACTTCACCGTTCTGCTGCTCGCCACGCTCTGCCTGCAAAGTATATTCGGCGCCGTTATATTCAAACCGGCATTCGATAGTTCCTTCTTTCCACTTTTTCAGATTACCCACCATACAGCTCCACTCGCAACAGCCCTTAGACGCAAAATTCTGGGCATAATCCACTGGCAGGTGAGGCTCGAGGCAGAAAACCTCAATCGTGGCTCCTGTCGGCTTTCTAAAGAAAATGCGGGCATGAATCACTTTGGTGTTGTTGAAAATCAACGTCTGCCCTGGCTGGAGCAACTCTCTGACCTCGCCGAAACGCCGCTCATCAATCTGACCGTCGCGATAGACAAGCAATTTGGACGCCTCTCGTTCCGCTAGTGGAAATTTAGCAATCCGCAAGTCAGGCAATTCGTACGTATAATCTTCTATCCGTATGTTTTTCAAGTGATTCAGTTCTTCTGCCATTTTCATTTTGCCGTTTAATGATTATGTTTTAATTTTATTGCCGAAAAAGCGCACAAAGATAGCGAAAGGAGAGCGGTACGGCAAATGAAAACAAAGTTTTTAGAAAGAAGCCACCCAAGGCATTAGCATCTGTATGTGCAGAGTGTAAATCAGTCTGCCAACCGACAGACACCGCAAAAGAAGGAACATGAAAACAAAGAAAGAGATTGTAGACAATTGGTTGCCGAGATATACAGGGCGTGCCTTGGAGGATTTTTCCAAATACATACTGCTGACGAACTTTGAATATTATCTGGAGCTTTTTTCAGAGATGTACCACGTGCCCATTATCGGTGCGGACAAAACAATGCCCAATGTATCGTTCAATGGCGTGACGCTTATCAATTTCGGAATGGGAAGTCCAAATGCTGCTACGATACTCGACTTGCTGACTGCCATAGAACCGGAAGCAGTGCTGTTTATCGGGAAATGCGGAGGATTGAAAGCTAAGAATGCTGTTGGGGACTATATTTTGCCGATTGCCGCCATCAAAGGAGAGGGAACATCGGACGACTATATGCCGCATGAAGTGCCAGCTCTACCCGCCTTCAGTATCCAGAAAGCCTGCTCGAAAGCAATTGTTGCACACAATCGAGAATATTACACCGGGGTTGTATATACCACCAACCGTAGAGTTTGGGAATACGATGATCGGTTCAAAGAATATCTCCGCAGCACACGGGCAATGGCGGTTGATATGGAAACTGCCACTATTTTTACTGTGGGATTCGCCAACCGCATCCCCACAGGAGCTTTGTTGCTGGTATCCGACCGTCCGATGATATCGGAAGGCATTAAAACTGCCGAATCCGACAAACATGTGACACAGGAATTTGTTAAACAACATCTGGAAATAGGTATTGATGTACTGAACAATATCCGCGACAAAAATTATTCAGTTAAACATCTGATATTTTAATATGAAGAGAATATTACTTATCTGCTTTTGTCTAATGTCTATCTGTTCGTGCAAAGAAAAGGACAAAACGACACAGGTAGCAGAGACAAGCATGGAATGGACCCGCAAGACGTGGAATTTTGGAGAAGTGAAAGAGGGAGAGGAAGTTTGTCACACATTTTATTTCAAAAATACAGGGGAAAACAACCTGCTGATAAAGAGCGTAAAAACGGACTGCGGTTGCACTACTGTCAACTATGACAAAGCTCCCGTCAAACCGGGGAAAGAGGGAAAAATTGAAATTGCTTTCAACTCTCGTGGCAGAAATGGAAAACAATACAAAGAAATCAGTATATTTGCAAACATCCCGGGAAAGCAGACAACAATTAGCGTTACTGCGGATGTTATATATTGAAATTACTAAATATCAATTAATTAACAAATAGAGTATGAACACATTATTTATTGCATTACAGCAACAAACAGGTGGAATCATGAGTTTTCTGCCTTTGGTTCTGATTATTATTGTATTCTGGTTTTTCATGATCCGTCCTCAAATGAAGAGACAGAAAGAACTGAAAAATTTCCGCGACGCACTGAAAAAAGGTGATAAAATCGTCACAACCGGCGGTATCTATGGAAAAGTGCTGGAAATCGGCGACTACTACATCATCATGGAAGTGGAAGGACAGAACCGTCTGAAAATTGACAAATCAGCAGTTATCAAAGATATGACTGACGCTGCTCCGGCGAAATAATCCGGAATAACACGTAACAAAAGGTATAAGCCGGAGTCCTTTGGCTTATACCTTTTAATTTTCAATCGTTAACCTTTTTAGAATATTCTGTCCTATGTCTGATTTGAAAGCATTGATTGGAAAAATAAACAAATATGCGAAAGAGATTATTCTCAACCGAACCATAGTCACTTATCTGATATGTGTTGTTATCGCCTCCATTCTATGGTTTATGAACACCTTCAGCCAAGACTATCAGACAGAATTGAGCTACCCCATCAAATACATCAACATTCCCAAAGATAAATATCCTGTGGACAAATTGCCTGATTGTCTGCAACTGAATGTTCAAGCAAAAGGCTTTACGCTTATGGGCTATCGCATTAAAACATCGTTTCAGCCCATCACGCTTAATTTTGCCACCTATGAGCATTTGCTACAGGAACGTAGTGGCATTTCCGAATATATACTGAACACCAATGACATCAAAGAAAAACTTGGCAATCAAATCAGTCCGGACATTAAATTGGTTTCCGTCTATCCGGAAAAGATTGCTTTCCGGTTTGCCCCCGCACAGAAGAAGAAAGTACCAATCAGTCCTATCTTAGACTGTAGACTAAAAAGACAGTATATTCTCAACAGGATAGTACTCAATCCGGACAGTGTAACCGTCAATGGTCCAGCAAACATTATTGACAAATTGGAAAATGTGCCAACGGAGATGTGGACGGTAAAAGATTTGAGCAGAACCAAAAGCGAGACTCTCAAATTGGCTGATATCGAAAATTGTCAGTTAAATCTCAGTTCCACTAAAGTCACGCTAGAGGTGGAACAATTCACAGAATCGCGCCGCTCTGTAGCCATCACTCCTCAACAGGTGCCAGATACCATCAATATGCGGTTGTTCCCCTCTTCCTTGAATATTTCATACGAAGTGGGACTGAGCAAATATGAGCAGGTAAGCGACAATGACTTCATTTTTGCGGTGGACTATCCACAAG
>CAKVCR010000186.1 GCA_934725835.1 uncultured Odoribacter sp. | reverse complement strand
CTCCTGGTATTGGTGTTTATATTTCACTTAGTTCCAGCCATCTCATCTCTTTCTCGTCCAATAAGTCAATCAGTTCGCCGATACGATTGGATTTCTGTATCAGTTCATTTGGAGAAAGGGTGCCGGAATTTAATGCTGCTTCTATTTCTGCCTTTTCGGAATTTAATTTTTCTAAGTCTGTTTCCAACTGTTGCATTTCCTGACGTTCCTTGAAGGTTAGTTTTTTCTTCTTTTCTGTTTTTGAAGAGGTGGCCGGCTGCGGTGATTTGGGTTCGTGCTTTTTCTTTTCACGTTCATTTTTTTCCTGCTGCTCTTTTTCTTCTTCCCGTTGGTTTTTGTAAATGGTGTAGTTGCCGGGGAAATCTTTGACAATACCGTTGCCTTCAAAAGCGAAGATTCTGTCTACAACTTTGTCTGTAAAAAAACGGTCGTGAGATACGATGAGGAGACAACCTTTGAAACTTTTCAAGTATTCCTCTAGAACGTTCAGTGTTACGATGTCCAGGTCATTGGTGGGTTCATCGAGAATCAGAAAGTTGGGATTGCTCATTAAAATGGTTAGCAGGTATAATCTGCGACGTTCTCCTCCACTGAGCTTTTCAACCAAAGAATACTGCTGTTTATCTGTAAACATAAAATATTCCAGGAATTGCGATGCCGACATGATTCGTCCGTTGCCTAAATCGATACGTTCTGATATATTTTTGACAATATCTATAACCCGATCAGTCTCTTTGAATGTGATGCCGGCTTGTTTGTAATAGCCATATACAACCGTTTCTCCGATGGAAATGGTACCGCTGTCCGGTTCGATATTTTGAGTGATGATATTCAAAAAAGTGGATTTGCCTACACCGTTTTTGCCAACGATGCCGATTTTTTCTCCGCGTACGAATTTGTAAGAAAAATCTTTCAGCAGACATAATCCATCATAGCTTTTATTTACATGTTCCAATTCCAGAATCTTTTTCCCCAGACGTTGGCCTTTGATATCCAGCTCCATTTTCTTCTCTGTTACGGTTTGGGAGGCTGTCTCTTTCAGTTTGTAGAAATTGTCGATTCTGTATTGGGCTTTGTGTCCGCGAGCTTGTGGCATACGACGCATCCATTCCTGCTCGGTGCGGAGTAGGTTGCGTGCTTTGTCGACGGCAGCATTGTGGTTGGCTATCCGTTCTTCGCGTTTTTCCAAGTAGTAGGCGTAGTTGCCGGAGTAGGAAAACAGACCAAATTCATCGATTTCTATGATTTGATTGCATACACGGTCCAGAAAGTAGCGGTCGTGAGTTACCATCAGCAGGGTTGAATTGGATTTGGAGAGGTATTCTTCGAGCCATTCAGTCATTTCTATATCTAAATGGTTGGTAGGTTCGTCAAGAATCAGAAAGTCTGGGTTACTGATGAGTACTTTGGCCAAACCGACACGTTTTTTCTGTCCTCCGGAAAGCTGAGAGATTTTTCGATCGTAAAAGCTGACCTTCAATTCAGATAGAATCTGTTTTATTGTTGTTTCGTAATCCCAGGCAGAGTGAGCATCCATTTCGGGAATGAGATGTTCCAGTGCAGTGGTATCATTGTGTTCAACGGCATTTTCGTAATTTTTGATAAGAGTCAGAACAGGAGTTTCTGAGTTAAAAACTTCCTCAAATACTGTATTTTCCGAATCGAGAGCTGGATCTTGTTCAAGAATTCCCACCGTGATGTCATTACGAAAGATAACAGTGCCGGTTTCTGCTCCGTCTTTACCTGCAATGATACGTAGCAGGGTGGATTTACCCATGCCGTTTTTGGCGATAAGAGCCACTTTTTGACCCTTACCAACGCCGAAGGATATATGTTCAAAAAGGAGTTGTTCTCCAAATCTTTTACTGAGATTGTCTACCTGTAAATAACTTATCATGTCCGAATTCAATATTTGTCGAATCACAAAGGTAGAAATTTCGCCTATATTTACAATGTTATTTTCTTACGAAGGTAAGCTTTACGTTCTTCTTCTGTGAAATGTTCAATGGCGTAGCGCAACATTGTGCGAGGCATGTACTGATGGCGAGAATGCAGGAAGGAGACAAGGGTCTGTTTGTCTCTTTTGCCTACTTCGCGCAAAAGCCAACCGACTGCTTTGTGAATCAGATCGTGAGGATGAAGGAGAAGTTTGTCTGCTATTGCCAAGCAATCGCTAAAGTCATTACGACGGACAAAATGCATACATGAAACAATGGAAATACGTTGCTCCCATAGGTTGGGTGATTCTGATAGAAGATATAGGATGGATCGATCTTTATCTTCGAGCCATGCTCCCAGAAGTTTGTAACAACTGAGGTCTACAAGATCCCAGTTGTTGATATAGGCAGTATGGTCTAAATAAAAATTGATACATGACTGTCGAAGCTGTTGGTCATTTTTGTTTTTGTTGAAAATCAGTAGTAATATGAATAGGGCTGTCAATCGCACTTCGTGCCAGGGAGAGGATATTAGTTCTTCCAGAGAAGCGAAATTTAAATGTGTATATCGTTTAGCTATAGAATGTTGTTCGGGAACGGTTACTCCCAGAAAAAGATCTCCTTCTCCATATTGTCCTTTGCCTGTTTTGAAAAAACGGGCTATATGTTCAGCTTTGGATGAATTACCGGCAGCCTGAAGTGCTGTGATGACTGATTGTGTTGACATGTGTCGATAGGTTTGTTTTTTGCAAAATTAGAGGAAATATCATGATAATTTGTTGTATCATAGGTGGAATTCGCATTTTGTTAGTAAAAAAGATGTTTTTGTTATTAAAAAGAGAGATAAAAAAGGGGGATATATTTTTTTAAATTGTACTTTTACGACAAATATCATAAAATGGGAATTTATGTCTAAGATAATTGCTATAGCTAATCAAAAAGGTGGTGTAGGGAAGACGACAACTTCGGTTAATTTGGCAGCAAGTTTAGCTGTTTTAGATAAAAAAATTTTGTTGGTAGATGCCGATCCTCAGGGGAATGCCTCATCCGGATTAGGACATGATGTACAAAAATTAGAAGATAAAACGATTTATGAATGTCTGGTAGACGGCTTGTCTGCTAAAGAGGCCATCCTGCCGACTGAAATAGAACATTTATCCGTTTTGCCTTCAAATATCAATTTGGTGGGTGCTGAGGTGGATATGATGAATATGACTGAAAGAGAAAAGATATTGAAGAAGTTGTTGGATGATGTAAAAGATGACTATGATTATATCTTAATCGACTGTTCTCCATCTTTGGGGTTAATAACTGTCAATTCGTTGACTGCGGCAGATTCGGTAATTATTCCGGTGCAATGTGAATATTTTGCTTTGGAAGGTTTGGGGAAATTATTAAGCACTATAAAATTGATACAGAAACGTCTGAATCCAAATTTGGAAATTGAAGGTTTTGTATTGACGATGTATGATGCGCGTTTGCGTTTGTCCAATCAAGTGGTGGAAGAGGTGAGAAAAAATTTTCAGGATATGGTGTTTAAGACACTGATTAATCGTAATACAAAATTGGCCGAGGCTCCAGGTTTTGGGCAGCCGGCTATCTTGTATGATGCTAACAGCCGTGGTTCAGATGATTATATGTCGTTGGCTCAGGAGTTATTGAAGAGGAACACCGGCATATAATATTGTTGGATTAAATAGAGGGAAAATATATGGCAAAGAAGAATGTGTTAGGACGGGGACTAGGAGCATTGATAGATGCTGCCAATGAACCGGAAATGCGTGAAGTTGTTGTATCTGCTATGCAGGAATTGAGTTTGGATGATATTCGTCCGAATCCTTTTCAGCCGCGTACAGAATTTGATGAAGAGGCTTTGCAGGAATTGGCGGATTCGATTAAATCTATTGGTATTGTTCAGCCTATAACTGTGCGGTTGGTGGAGGATGGCAAGTATGAGATTGTTGCCGGCGAACGTCGTTATCGGGCATCGAAAATGGCAGGAATGAAAACAATTCCGGCTTATATCCGCAAGACAGATGATGAAAATATATTGGCATTGGCTTTAATAGAGAATATCCAGCGGGAAGATTTGAATGCAATAGAAGTGGCAATCAGTTACAACCGCTTGATTGACGAATGTAAATTGACGCAAGATGCCTTGAGCGAGAAGGTCGGTAAGAAGCGTGCTACGATAGCCAATTATTTACGTCTGTTGAAACTGCCCGCTCCTATTCAATTGGCGGTGCGTGATAAGAAAATTTCAATGGGACATGCCCGGGCTATTCTTGGTGTGGAGGATCCGGAGACTCAGTTAATGATTTTTGAGCAGATTTTAGAGTATGATTTTTCTGTACGCAAAGTGGAAGAGATTGTCAGGGAGATTGTAGAATCCAATCATAAGGGCGTACAGAAGGAGGCTTTAGTGAAGAAGAAAAAGAAAATCAATGAGATTGGTGAATATATCGATTTGCAGAAACATTTGTCGCAGCGTTTTAGCTCGAAGGTTGAGTTGAAGCGAAATGACAGAGGGAGAGGCAAAATTATTATAGGTTTTAAATCTGATTCGGAATTGGAACGAATTATAGGATTGTTGGATAAGATCGAATGAAAAGAATAGTCGTTTTCTTAATTGGAATATTGTGCGTTTTGGGAGTGGATGCTGCTGAAAGAGGGCGTGATACGCTTACTCCAAAGATAGGCGGAGATACATTGAAAATGATGGAATCTATTGTGAAAAAGCCGCATTCTCCTCACCGAGCGACGATTATGGCTATGATTTTGCCGGGTTCCGGGCAGATTTACAATGGACAATGGTGGAAAGTTCCTATTTTGTATGGCGGTATTGCAGCGGATTTGTACGGAATTATCTGGAATCAAAAAAGATTTAAAGAGTATCGTGATGCTTATGTAGAATGGGTCAATCATTTGAATAAGCTTTCTAAAAATCCGGACACACCATATCCAGATAGACCGGCATGGGATAAGATACCCAAGAGTTTTGACGTTCAGCAATATATATTGGGTAATGGTCAAAGGGAAAAATGGTTTAGTGATATTTTAAGCAATCGCAAAACCAGTTTTAAGCGTAATCGTGATCTTTGTTATATTGTAATGGCAGCCATTTATGCCATTAACATTATAGATGCGACTGTTTATGCACATTTTTATGATTTTGAGATAGATGCTAAGTTAAGTCTGCATTGGCAACCTTCTGCTGGTTTTAGTCCTGTGAGCGGAGGTTCGTTGGGTTTGACATTGACCTTGAATTTTTAGAAAATAATTATAACCGGTAATTAACGATGATTCAGTTTTTATTGATGACGTCACTGCTTTTGGAGGGTATGCTTGGGAGTGCCGT
This sequence comes from uncultured Odoribacter sp., assembly GCA_934725835.1. Taxonomy (GTDB): domain Bacteria; phylum Bacteroidota; class Bacteroidia; order Bacteroidales; family Marinifilaceae; genus Odoribacter. The sequence continues at coordinate 657 of CAKVCR010000186.1, read as the reverse complement.
TTTGATAGTTAAAGATACGTTGTCTTCGTTCGATGAAGACAAACAGCTTGTGTTGGAGGATTCAATTCCTCAATCATTTATAGACCGATTGGATTATTATTATAAAAGTTGGCATGCTGATAGACGGACGAAGTTGGAATATGCAGATTCGTTGGTCATGATGAATGCCAAGAGTGCTATTGTTTGCAGTGATTCTGTATATTTGGCCCGTTTGGATTCCTTGCAATCGGCAGTACCCCTGTCTTTTAATGATATTGTGAGGAATTATATAGAATTATATACTGTAAAGAGACGTCTGCAGGTGGCCAATATGTTGGGATTGGGGGAATATTATTTCCCGATTTTTGAAGAAGCGCTGGATGCTGAATGTATGCCTTTGGAGTTGAAGTATTTGCCTGTTATTGAGAGTGCTTTGAATCCGAGAGCTTTGTCTCGTGTCGGAGCTTGTGGATTGTGGCAGTTTATGTACTCAACCGGCAAGATGTACAAATTGGAAATCAATTCTTTTGTTGATACACGCCGGGACCCGTATTTGGCAACTCAGGCAGCAGTACGTTACTTGAATGATTTGTATGCCATCTATGAAGATTGGATATTGGTAATTGCAGCATATAATTGTGGCCCGGGAAATGTGAACAAGGCTATCCGGCGTTCGGG
>CAKVCR010000185.1 GCA_934725835.1 uncultured Odoribacter sp. | reverse complement strand
ACGACTCTATCTTAAATTCTGCAACGCTCAAATTGGAAAAATAATTAGTCACTTTCCCTAATAAAATTTTCTTCTTCGTTGCCTTAGAACCATACACTTCACTCCATTCCCCCAATCGCTGTCCAAGATAATAGCCATTCCAAAAACCTCTGTTAAACACTGTTGACAGCCGTTTTTTCCATTCATCAATTTTCTCAGCAGAATAGCTGCCATCCAAATATGCCCGAATAGCCTCATCATAACACTCACAAACCGTTCTCACATACTCTGCCGAACGAGCACGCCCCTCAATTTTCAGCACTCTTACCCCGGCATCTGCCAACTTATTGACAAACCCCACAGTACACAAATCCTTTGGAGACATTATATATTCGTTCTCTATATCCAATTCAATCTCATTCTCACGATCTTTCACAGTATAAGCCCGACGACAGATTTGATTGCATGCACCCCGATTGGCAGAAGCATTCCGTTCATGCAGACTCAGATAGCATTTACCGGAAACCGCCATACAAAGAGCTCCGTGTGCGAACATTTCAATACGGATTAATTCTCCTTTAGGCCCCCTTAAATCCTGTTCAATAATCTGTCGGTGAATCTCCATCACCTGATCAAGCACAACCTCTCGAGCCAGCACTACGACATCCGCCCACTGGGCAAAAAACTTCAATGCCTCGAAATTTGTCACATTACACTGCGTGCTAATATGCACCTCAACACCTACTGAATGCGCATACAAAATAGCAGCCAAATCAGATGCAATAACAGCACTGACACCGGCTTCACCTGCACAATCTATCACTTGCCGCATCTTCTCCAGCTCATTGTTATAAATCACCGTATTCACCGTCAAATAAGTCTTTATGCCCTTCTCTGAGCATATAGAAACGATATTCTTCAAATCGTCTAAGGTAAAATTCGCTGACGAACGCGCACGCATGTTTAACCCCTCTACACCAAAATATACCGAATCTGCTCCTCCTTGCAGAGCTGCATAGAGCGACTCATACGAACCTACCGGAGCCATTATTTCAAAATCTTTTCTTGTCATATCCAACTTTCTCTTACTATTTGAGAGGTACAAAGTTAGGTTTTATTCTTGAAATAATTGATATTATCCCTATATTTGCAACCATAAAGAATACACAAAAAAACGGACATATATGAACGAGGAAGTTAAAATGTACATGGATGAGGCAAAAGAACTCATGCAAAATGCGATTGCCCATCTTGATAACGAACTGGCAAAAATCCGGGCAGGCAAAGCCAACCCCAAAATTCTAAACGATGTTTTAGTAGACTATTATGGCTCACCTACCCCACTTTCCCAAGTTGCAAATATCACTGTACCCGATCCCCGCACCATAGCTGTACAGCCTTGGGAAAAGAGCATGCTGGCCCCTATCCAGAAAGCTATTCTGGTAGCGAATCTCGGTTTTAATCCTGACAACAATGGTGAAATTGTACGTATCAACGTACCCCCTTTGACTGAAGAACGCCGCAAAGAATTGGTAAAACAATCCAAAGGTGTTGGCGAAAATGCAAAAGTCAGCATCCGCAATGCTCGTCGCGATGCCATTGATGCTTTCAAAAAAATGGTAAAAGACGGACTTCCAGAAGATGCAGCGAAAGATGCAGAAGCCGAAGTTCAAAAAATGACCGATGCATACAATAAGAAAGTAGATGAAATTCTAGTTCAAAAAGAGAAAGATATCATGACTATCTAATAAATAAAAAAGGGATTTATAAAATCCCTTTTTTATTTCAGGACAATCTCTGCCCGTTTCAAATCATCTGGAGTGTCGATGCCGATAGACTCATGCGTTGTTTCTCTAACTGCTATCGTATATCCGTTTTCTAACCAACGCAACTGTTCCAGTGATTCAGCTTTCTCCAATCTACTCTGCGGCAACGTTGTTATTTCTTTCAATACCAATGGACGGTAGGCATACATTCCGACATGCTTATAAAAAGGAATTATTTCCAACCAATTATCCTGTTCAATTCCACGACAGAAGGGGATAGCCGAACGGGAGAAATAGAGTGCTGTACCCTTCGCAGAACAGACAACTTTCACTTTATTCTGGTCAAAAACATCGGCATTCTGCTCAAACCGCTTGGCAAGAGTAGCAATTTCTACCTTCTCATCCTCAAAACAGGCAACCAATGCTTTCACTTGCTCCGGTTGAATAAAAGGTTCATCACCTTGAATATTCACCACCACGTCATACTTTTTCCCGGTTTGTTCCACCACATGCCTATATGCCTCATAACAGCGGTCCGTACCGCTACGATGTTCCGTAGAGGTCATCACGGCCTTCCCTCCAAAACTTGTTACACAATCATAAATCCGGCTATCATCCGTAGCCACGTATACATCTTCAGAAACTGCAGCAGCCTTTTCCACAACGTGCTGCACCATTGGTTTACCTCCAATCAAAGCTAGCGGTTTACCCGGGAAACGAGTAGAAGCATAACGTGCAGGAATCAATATCAAAACTTTCATAAACAGTTCGTATTTGCAATTATATTCAAGTAATATATTTCAGAAAGCGAATGTAAAAAATATTTTTATAAAAAATCTATATGAGCAACATTCAAATTAGCGAACATAAAAAAAGAGAATTCTGCTTTACTATTGTAAGAAGTCATTGTAAAAACAGGATTCTCTTTTTAACAGCTCTATATAAATTTATTTCTTCAAATTCTTACGCTTACTTCACAATAATCGTAAATACATTATCTACATCTTGTGAATAGCCTTCATTTTTAAAAGTTAATGAAATAGAATAACGTCCTATCGGTACATTACTATATACAGGCATGGTAAACGTACCATTACCACTAACTTTCAAGACTTTCCACAACTCTTCTGCATTGCCGTCTTCAGTCACTATATTTTTTATTGTAACAAATATAGGGCGAGTTCCTTCAACTCCTTCAATTGGAGTACTTGTCCAAGGCCATCCAAATTTATCTCGTTTATATTCTTCTCCACCTATTGTAGGATAAATTCCTTGTGCCACACAAGCCTCAGGGGTATAGCCATAATAATTTACGTACATCTCAAAAGTCGGATTAGGCTTAGGAGGTGTCAAATCTAATACCTTCTTAACAACCATAGAATCCAATGTATAACTCGCATACTCTGTTTGTAAATATCCTGGTGTTATATCTTGACAAGCACCACAAATAATCCATATTATAAACATTAATATTAACGCTGCTTTCATAATTAAATCCATTTATATTTTTCCAAAATTATAACCGTAATTCAAAGCATGAACAACTCCATTTTTAGGCTGTATATTAGGGGTTGCTAATGGTATCATCTTCCCTACTGAAACAGAGTATAGAAACATTTCAATAGCTCCGGCAGCAGGAACTCCTTTATAAGAGTTTTTTTCCAAATAAGCAATCACTTCATTCCCCCCAATACATGTAAAATGTGTTCCGCCATCCTGTTCCTTTGCGTATATTCCATAATCCATATTCCTAAATTCTACATCTTCTTTCAAATACCTCCCAACAACCACATGTTTAAGTATCAATTCTCGACACAAATCAACAGGAATATCTTGTATACTTTCATAACGTTCCTCCTCAACCTCTCCATATTTATGCTCCATTAAATAACGATGAATCGCAAATGAAGGTGGTGCAAAAAAAGTCATACTCTGTACGGTATCCACTAAACCATCAAACAAATCCACTAAACCAGCTCGCTCAATCATTTGAACAGTATATCCCCATTGTTCTGTATTCGAACGCAAATACTCCATAATTGTTCCTTCATAATATGGCGAAGCAACACCCCCATCTATGATTTCTTGTTTTGTTTCGCATGACATGCAAAATATCAACACACTCAAAATAATAAATATCTTTTTCATAATTATATCTCTATTGTCTTTTCAACCAATACAAATTCTGTCGCATCAAAGGATTATCCTTAAAATCTATACTTTTATTCATCAAGAAAAACGCACCGTCAATATAATCTTGCTGACTTGCTGTTTTATATCCTCCATCTAAAAAAGCTCGCACATAATCCAAACCATTTCGAATAATATCATAGTATCTGTATCCCTCCATCAGCAACTCTCTTTCTCGTTCTCGGAAAATTGTCATTTGTAAATCTCCATTATCTTCCGACACATCATATAAATCTGCCTCAGCCCTCTTTCTAATCGTATTCAAATCTTCAATTGCCCCTTCAATGAAATTTCCTCCTAAATGTACTCTGCATTCAGCTCTCAACAAATAAATGTCGGATAATCTCCACCAAATACGATTTGCATTAAAGGATGCAAATTTTTTCTTTGTTCCACTAACAGTAACATTTACACTTCTCTCTTTATACGGATATGCAAAACCTCCTGTTATGCTTTTATCCAGTGCATCCATTCCATCCAAATCGTAAAAATAAGCATACTTTCTACTATCGGAACCTGGATACATCTCCCTCACAGAAGTTGTAAAAATCCTAAATGTAAAATCTTGTACTACCCCTGGGCTATATTCCGGACGTACAGGATATCCTACATAATTCGTTCCCAAAGAAAAAACTCGTTTACCTACTTCATTAAAATAATCTTTCATCACTGTTTCATAAATTCCTTCCACACTATTACCGACCAATACTGAAGTACACACCTCTTCTGGGGTACTAACTAGACGATATAAAGGAGATTCAATTACCTGAGTACATGCTTTTTCAGCTTTAGCCCATAATTCCTTTTCATCATAGTCTCGATTGGCTACTGCAGCAAAATACTTACCTCCAGCCTTCCAAGCGCACAAATGAGCTAACAAAGCATAAGCAGCCCCCTTACAAGGGGTAGACTTTGATGTTATAACACCTCCGTTACAATCTTTTAGCTTATCAAAAGTAGGTAATATCTCGGCAGCCTTTTCTGCCATTTCTATCGCATAATCACAAACTAAAGGCCAAGGAGTTTTTGCTACAGGCGACCAATTTATTCCCTCTTTTTGCAAAATGCAGTCACCCCAACGTCTAACCAAATCAAAATATGCCAATGCCTTAAAAAAATACGCTTGTCCTCTATAAAAACTTCTTCTTTCTTTAGACATATCTACAACATCCACATAATCTAATACTGTTTGAGCCCCCATAATAACCTGATACCATGATTCCCACAAATCAGCTGTCCCTGCTTCCAAATCCAACATACGTGCACCACGTCTAGATTCGTCAACTTCGTCTGCATAAGCACCTTTCTCTACTTGCAACAGAGCATTCCAACATACCATTTTACGCACTCCTGCTCCTACTCCATAAACCAATGCTTCAACATCTTTCTCTTTCTTTATATTTCCAAAAGTCAAGCTATCTTCAGGTTCTACCCTCAATTGCTCCGAGCATCCTATGAGAATAAAAAAAACTATAATAACAATACTCCATTTCATAACTTAAAATTTAATCGTTAGACCTAATGTAAACTTTCTTGCCAAAGGATAGTTTCTACCACCATCAATTCCTGTACGAATATCTACAATTTCAGGATCTATTCCCGAGTAATTTGAAACGATAAACAAATTTTCGCCACTAATAAAAAAACGCAATTGTTCCATTTTCCAACGACGAATCAATGATGTTGGCAAATTGTAACCCAATGTAGCTGTTTTCAGCTTTAACCAATTAACTTTCTCAACATAGCGATCAATAACTGTTGTTTCATTCGGGAAAAATTGCATTTTACCATCAGCCTGTAATTTTGCATAATCTGTATTATCTCCGGGTTGTTCCCAAAAACTCACATTCCTGACATCCAACAACACAGGATGTTCCAAGCCATTGTAATTAGGGATGATGGAACCTCCTGGCAAGGTATTATAAATATGCCGTCCTAATTGATATGACAACGAGAAATTCAGATCGAAATTTTTCCATTTTAACTCACTCACAATGCCCCCGCTGATTTTAGGTAAAGCACTTCCCAAATACACCTTATCGC
>CAKVCR010000184.1 GCA_934725835.1 uncultured Odoribacter sp. | reverse complement strand
TTGTTCACCCGTGCGTTGACATAGTTGAACAGCTCTTTCTTCTGTTCCTCGACATAGTCGTTGATGGCGCTCTTGTAGTTGCCTGCCTGGCTCTTCAGCTTTTTGTACTGGCTCTCTAACTCTTCCATGTTGAAGTGTACCATAGCCACCAGTTTGCCTTTGGATTCCACCACTAACGATTCGTTCACAAAACGGAAGTTGTTGATGATGGATTCTATCTCTTCCGGATAGATATTTTCGCCCGACGAACCGAGAATCATGGTCTTGATACGTCCGCGGATGGTCAGACGCCCCTTTTTATCGATGCTGCCGAGGTCGCCGGTCTTGAACCACCCGTCTTCGCTGAACACCTCCCGGGTCAATTCCGGTTTTTTGTAGTATCCCTTCATCACATGAGGTCCCTTTATCCAGATTTCTCCCTGTCCGTCGGCATCCGGTTCGTTGATTTTCAGCTGCACGCCCTCCATTGCCGGACCTACGCCCTGCAGGAAGGTATGTTTCGGGTCGGAACCGGCTGTCATGGGTGCCGTCTCCGTCAGACCGTATCCGATGGCATACGGGAATTTCGCCTCGCGTAAAAAGCGTTCCACCGTTGAATCCAATTTCGAACCGCCCACTCCGAAGAAAACGATTTCTCCGCCGAAGGTCTGCATCAGCTTTTTACCGGCCAATCGGTTAAACAGCTTGCGGGTAGGGGCAAAGTTGTATAGTCTTTTCATCAGGGCGTTGGAAGTGAATTTAGGCAACACCTGCTGTTTGTAGATTTTCTCGATGATAAGTGGCACCGACAGCATCATTGTCGGGCGGATTTTCTGCATGGCAGGCACCAATAGTTTCGGGGTCGGCACCCGGTCCAGATAGTATACTTTCGCTCCGAACATCAGCGGTAGCAGTAGTCCTAAGGTGTTCTCATAGGTATGTGCCATTGGCAGGATACTCAGAAAACGGTCGCTCGGCACAATCGGCTGGATGGTGGCACACTGTCTTGCATTCCACACTAAGTTGCGGTGTGTCAGCTCTACACCTTTGGAGAAACCGGTAGTGCCGGAGGTGTAGATGATGGATGCCGTGTCCTCTTCCTCCACCTGCACGTCAGGCAGCGGAGTCGGATTGTTCAGGTCGATGTTGTTTTCCAGTTTTTCAATGTCGGCTATCGGATAACCTTCCGGTATCTCTGCGAACGTGTTCATCAGCACCTTTTTCTCCAATGTATCGGTATGGATGTCTGCCACCAGCTTGTAGAGCAGCTTCGATACAAAGATTATCTTCGTCTCCGAATGTTCCAGTATGTTCTGGATTTCCGGAGTGCTGAAGCCCGGCAATACAGGCACGGCGATGGCGCCCACCTGCGCAATGGCAAACTGGGTGATGCCCCAATTGGGCATATTGGCACTGAGAATGGCTACTTTATCACCTTTCCTGATTCCTGATGCGACGAGATAATTGGATATGGAGAGTACCTCCTTATATAGGTCCTGATAAGTTCGCTTCCCGCTTTGAACAAAGTTCAAAGACAAATTGTTCTTGAATAGGGAACAGCTGTTGTGGAGCAGTTCCGGTAAAGTCAATTTTTTTAAGAGCATTTGTTTTTAAAGTTGCAATTTGCTGACAAAGTTACTCCTTTTCTATGAATATCCGAAACTTTAATGTTAATTTGTTATTAAAAGAGAGGAACCGAAAGCTCGATTCCTCTCTTATTTTTATTTTTCAGGGATGTTTTTCAGAATTTCTTTCAGGTAGTCCCAGAATTTCACCACCGACGGGATGTTCACTCTCTCGTCCGGTGAGTGCGGTGAACAGAGGGTCGGTCCGAAGGATATCATGTCCCAGTTAGGATATTTGGAACCTAAGATTCCGCATTCCAATCCTGCGTGGATGGCCATGATTGCCGGACGTACGCCGTACATCTTTTCGTAAATCTCCTGCATCTCGTTCAGGATGGCTGAATCCGGATTCGGTTTCCAGCCCGGATATTCGCCTTCGAATATGATTTCATCGGCTTTTGCCAGCTCGAATACGGCACGGATGGATTGTACCAATGCGTCTTTTGCTGTCTCGACAGAGGAACGCAACATACATTTTACATATATTTTGCCGTCTTTGCTCTGTACGATGGCAAGGTTGTTGGAAGTTTCCACTGTGTCGGGCATGGAGTCTATCATGCGCACCGGACCGTTCGGGCATGCTAGGATGGCATTGATCAGACGGCTTTGTGTACAGCAGTCGATGACGAATGAAGGCATCTCTGCCGCTGCTGCGCTTACGTTCAATGTAGGCTCTTTTGCGCTCAACTCTCCTAAGTAGATGGCTTCTGCCTCTTTTACGGCTGCCTGCAGTTTCTCGGCATTCTCAGCCGGGAGCACGATGGTGACAAATGATTCGCGCGGGATGGCGTTGCGCATGGAACCTCCCTGAATGTCGGAGATGCGGATGCCTAATTCCTCGGCGTATGTCTTCAGGAAGCGGAACAGCAGTTTGTTGGAGTTGCCGCGGCCCATGTTGATTTCCATACCGGAGTGTCCTCCCCTCAGACCCTTTACTGCCAGACGGAAAGCTTTCATACCTGCAGGTACAGCCTCTTCTTTGTATTGGAAGTTTCCTGTAAAGTCGATTCCGCCGGCGCAACCTACATAGAGCTCGCCCTCGGTTTCTGAGTCGAGGTTCAACAGGATATCACCCTTCAGCAGTCCCGGCTTCAGTCCGTTTGCTCCGTCCATACCGGTCTCTTCGGTTGCGGTAACCAGCACCTCCAGCGGTCCGTGAGGGATGTCGGTAGATGTGAGGAGAGCCATGCCGGCTGCCACGCCCATACCGTTGTCAGCACCTAAGGTCGTACCTTTTGCACGCACCCATTCTCCGTCGATGTATGTCTGAATCGGGTCGTTGAGGAAGTCGTGTACAGTATCTTCGTTTTTCTGGGGCACCATATCCAGGTGGCCCTGTACGATTACTCCTTTGCGGTTTTCCATACCGGGAGTTGCCTCTTTGCGCATGATGATGTTGCCGGCTTCATCCATAAAAGCCTCAACATTATTTTCTTTTGCCCATTCCAGCATGAACTTGCGTGCTTTCTCCTCGTGGTTGGAGGGGCGGGGCACCTGTGTCAGTTTGTAGAAGTTTTCCCAAACAGCCTTGGGTTGTAAATCTTTGATTGTTGTACTCATTTTACTATAATTTAGATTTATCGTTTTTGCATGTGTTCTTTCAGATATTTCACGAATTTCGTGTAGAGTTGCAGACTGGTGTTGCCACCGAAGATGCTGTGGTTGCGGTTGGTGTAGATAGCCATGTCAAATTGCTTGTTGGCCTGCACCAGACGCTCTGCCAGCTCATAGGTATTCTGCACGTGCACATTGTCGTCGGCAGTACCGTGGCATATCAGCAGGTTGCCTTTCAGGTTGTCCACGTAGTTCATCGGCGAGTTGTTGTCGTATCCGCTCTCGTTTTCATTCGGAGTGCGCATGTATCGCTCGGTGTAGATGGAGTCGTAGTAGCGCCAATTGGTCACCGGTGCGATGGATATGGCAGTCGAGAAGATGTCGCAGCCCTTCATGATGCAGAGCGATGACATGAATCCGCCGAAGCTCCATCCCCAGATGCCGATGTTGGCAGCATCTACATTGGGCTGTTTGCTCAGCCATTTGGCTGCGGCGATGACGTCGTCGCTCTCGATTTTACCCAGCTGACGGTAGGTGCATGTGCGGAATTCCTCTCCGCGGGCAGCTGTACCGCGCGGGTCGACGCACACCACGAAGAATCCCTCCTGTGCTAAATAGTCCAGCCAGTTAAGACTCCATTTGTTCATCACCTGTTGTGAGTTCGGACCGCTGTATTGGGTAATCAGAAGCGGATAGTTTTTGCCCGCCTCCATGTTCACCGGTTTCATCATCCACGCATTCAGCATGGTCTTGCCGTCGGCTGCGGGTATCTGGATAAACTCGCGCTTGGACAGAGTGTACTCCTGCAGCTTTTCGCTCACTTTCTTGTTCTCGGCAAGCACCCGCACCTCTTTGCCTTTGGCGTTGTAGAGGGTGGTCACCGGTGGCATCTCAGTGTTCGATGCTACGTTGATATAGTAGTTGAAAGTGTTGCTGAAGCTTGCTTCGTTCCATCCTTTGGTCGGGGTCAGTTTTTTCTTCTGTCCCTTGGTGTTGATGCTGTAGACATATTTTTCTACGGGCGACTCTTCATATGAGGAGTAGTAGAACAGCTTGCGCACGGGGTCGTATCCGTAGAAGTCGATGATATCGTAATTGCCTTTGGTCAGCTCCTGTTTCTCTTTGCCGTTCATGTCGTAGAGATAGAGGTGCAGGTAGCCGCTCTTCTCGCTGGAGATGACAAACTGGGTTCCGTTATCCAGGAATATCAGGTTGTCCAGATTAGCCTCGTCGATATAATATTTATTCTCCTCACGGTAGAGCGGAGTTACGGTGCCCACTTTCACATTGGCAAGCAACACCTCCATTTTGTTCTGGTGACGGTTCAGCCGGATGATGGCCAACTTTTTCGGGTCTTTGGTCCAGCGGATGCGCGGCAGATAGATATCCTCCTCCTCGCCGGTGTCCATCTTTAGGGTGGTGCGGTCGTTGACATCGTACACGTGTACCGATACCTTGGAGTTTTTCTCGCCTGCTTTCGGGTATTTATAGGTGTAGTTGGAAGGATAGAGCTTGTTGGCTTCCAGTGCCGGTCGCTGTCCTTCGAACATGTTCATCTGGAACTCGCGCACTTCACTCTCGTCAAATTTGATATAGGCGAGGGCAGAACCGTCCGGTGCCCATTCGAAGGCTCGGTTGAAGGCAAACTCCTCTTCGTACACCCAGTCCGGCGCTCCGTTGATGATGTGGTTGAATTTACCGTCAAAGGTAATCTGACGTTCCGAACCGAAACGGAGGTCGTGTACAAAGATGTTGTTGTCGCGCACGAACGCCACGCGCAGACCGTCCGGTGAGAAGGTTGCCAGTTGCTGGCTGCCGCCTTCCGACAATGGTTTCATGTCTTTGTTCTTGAAATCGTAGATATAGTAGTCGGCTGTGAACGAACGTCTGTAAATCGGACGGATGTTCGTGCAGAGCAGCACACGGCTCTCGTTGGCATTGAAGGTGTAGTCTTCGATGTATTGGATGGGGCAATCTTCGATTTTGGACAAATCTACTAAATCGCCCACCGGCAGACCGGTCTTGTAGCTGTATTTTACGATGCGTTTGCCTTTGCCTTCCACCACGGTGTAGTGCTCGCCGTCGTTCATGGAGCGCAGTCCCTGCACACCCCGGGTACGGAATGTCCCCTCAACAAAAAAATCATTCAAACTCAACTGCTTGCCTTGTGCAAAAATCTGACTGCACGCCAATACAAGTAGCAATAGCATTCCACTAATTTTCTTCATGTCTAATTCTCTTCTTTATTTATTTGTTTTCCGTCCCCAAAGGTTCAAAAAAAAACTTGTTTTTGCAAATGTTTGCGTGAGATTTCATCGCATTATGGAGTATCTGTTTTGCAATTCGTTTGCTTTTATTACCTTTGCCGTCTGATTAAAGCGGGTTTATAGAATATGATGCAGTATACTCTTTTGGCGAAGGACAAGAACAGTGAGGCACGCTGTGGCGTTTTGACTACGGCGCACGGGGAGATTCACACTCCGATTTTTATGCCGGTCGGCACCGTCGGCTCGGTCAAGGCGGTGCATATGCGTGAGCTGAAGGAGGATATCCGCGCCGAAATCATTCTGGGAAATACTTACCACCTCTATCTGCGTCCCGGCACGGAGATTCTGCAGGCAGCAGGCGGTTTGCATAAGTTCAACGGGTGGAATCGTCCTATCCTCACCGACAGCGGAGGATTCCAGGTGTTTTCGCTCACTGATACGGGACGTAAGATTACCGAGGAAGGGGTCACTTTCCGCTCGCATATCGACGGTTCCAAGCATCTGTTCACTCCGGAGGGGGTCATGGATATACAGCGCCGTATCGGTGCGGATATCACCATGGC
>CAKVCR010000183.1 GCA_934725835.1 uncultured Odoribacter sp. | reverse complement strand
ATAGTTATCTTATATTTGATATAGCTTTGAGATATAAATAAGCAAGAGAAACACGAGACAAAAGAGGTCGCAAAACATAACCAAAATTCAGGAAAAAATTAATAAAAGCCAACAATATAATTCACAACGCAGAGAATGAAAAAAAATTGATACCTTTGCAACCATTAATTATTTTTGCAAATGAACAATCAATCATTGTTGAAAACAGCCATCGAGGCAGCTTTGGAGGCCGGTAAGGTCATTTCAGAAATCTATCATGACCCGACTTCTGATTTTGAAGTGGAAAAAAAAGCCGACAATTCACCGTTGACGATTGCCGACAGAAAATCAAACGAAGTGATTATCAGCTATCTGAAACAAACCCCTTATCCCATTATCAGCGAAGAATGCAAAAATATGGATTACACCATACGCAAAGAATGGAAGACGGAATGGGTGGTCGACCCGCTGGACGGAACAAAGGAATTTATCAAGCGTAATGGCGAATTTACTGTAAATATTGCCTTGGTGTGCGATGGATGTCCAACGTTAGGAGTCATCTACATACCCGAAAAAAGAGTGTTATATTATGGTTCATTACAGGAAGGAGCCTATCGGGTGGACGATATTGATGCAAAAAATGGCGCAGATTTTGCTGTCGTTGAAAATCGTTCAATAAAATTACCGTTGGAGAGAAAAGACGGAAAATATATCGTTGTCGCCTCAAAGTCGCACATGAGTGCTGAAACAGAATCATATATCAATTCTTTAAAGGAACAGCACAGCGAAGTGAGCCTCACTTCCATTGGTAGTTCGATAAAGATTTGTCTGGTGGCAGAAGGCACCGCTGATATCTATCCGCGCTTTGCTCCCACCATGGAATGGGATACAGCTGCCGGGCATGCCATTGTCAGAGCTGCCGGCAAGGAAGTATACCGGATTGATGAAACCACCCCCTTGAGGTATAACAAGGAGGATTTGTTGAATCCATGGTTTATTGTAAGAACAAAAAGAGATTGACACAAAAGAGAGAAACGATTAAAAGATTTATAAAGAATATGGCGGAAAACATTTATCCGATTTTCGACAAGATGTTGCAAAGAGAAGACCGTGAGTCTTTATTGAAGCAGCGTGGAACAATGATATGGTTTACGGGTCTGTCCGGCTCCGGGAAAAGCACTTTGGCTATCGCACTGGAAAGAGAGCTTTATAAAAGGGGCATCCTCTGCCGCATATTGGATGGAGACAATATCAGAAGTGGCATCAATAATAATTTGGGATTCTCAGAGGCCGACCGTACGGAAAATATCCGACGCATTGCAGAGGTGTCCAAATTATTTGTGGATTGCGGAATCGTGACCATTGCAGCATTCATCAGCCCTACCAATGCCATTCGCGCCATGGCGGCTGACATAATCGGACAGGAAGATTTTCTGGAAGTATACGTAAGCACCCCTATCGAAGAGTGTGAAAAACGGGATGTAAAGGGTCTGTATGCCAAAGCCCGTCGGGGTGAAATCAAAGATTTTACAGGAATCTCCTCCCCTTTCGAGGTGCCGGAAGACGCTTTCATTTCAATCGACACATCCAGACAATCGCTGGAGTCATCCGTCAGGACACTGATGGACGCTATCCTCCCCCGTATCCAATAACAGACCAATAACCCAGCAACTAAAAAAATCATATATAATGTCAGAATACAAGTTAAGCCATTTGAAAGAACTGGAAGCCGAATCAATCCACATCATCCGCGAGGTAGTGGCAGAATTCGAAAATCCTGTGATGCTGTATTCCATCGGCAAGGATTCATCCGTCATGGTACGGCTGGCAGAAAAAGCCTTTGCACCGGGCAAGGTGCCTTTCCCACTGATGCATATCGACTCGAAGTGGAAGTTCAAGGAAATGATTGAATTCCGAGACCGCTATGCGCAGGAAAACAATTGGGATTTGATTGTAGAATCCAACATGAAAGCCTTCAATGAAGGCGTAGGACCGTTTACGCACGGAAGCAAAGTCCACACCGACCTGATGAAGACACAGGCTTTGTTGCAGGCTTTGGATAAATATAAGTTTGACGCAGCCTTCGGCGGTGCCCGCCGCGATGAAGAAAAATCTCGCGCAAAAGAAAGAATCTATTCGTTCCGTGACAAATTCCACCAATGGGACCCCAAGAACCAGCGTCCTGAATTATGGAATCTGTATAATGCACGTATTCACAAAGGCGAATCCATCCGTGTTTTCCCGCTGTCCAACTGGACCGAATTGGATATCTGGCAATATATACGTATGGAAAATATTCCAATCGTTCCGCTTTATTTTGCAAAAGAGCGCCCGATTGTTGAGATTGACGGCAATCTGATTATGCCCGACGATGAACGCATGCCGGAACAATACCGTGACAAAATCCGGATGCGCAAAGTGCGTTTCCGTACATTGGGCTGCTGGCCACTGACCGGAGCTGTAGAATCGGAAGCCGATACCATCGAAAAGATTGTGGAAGAAATGATGACTACCACCAAGTCGGAACGTACGACACGCGTGATTGACTTTGACCAGGATGCCAGCATGGAACAGAAGAAGAGAGAGGGGTATTTTTAAGGATAAGGAACGATTAACGAATTACGAGAAACAAATGGAAAAATTAAATATAAAAGAGTTTTTGGATCAAGACGAGAGAAAAGACTTGTTGCGATTGCTGACGGCAGGCTCTGTAGATGACGGAAAATCTACGTTAATCGGACGCTTGCTGTTCGACAGTAAAAAACTTTATGAAGACCAGTTGGATGCCCTCGAAAGAGATACCAAACGTTACGGGAATGCCGGTGATAATATTGACTATGCACTTTTGTTGGACGGTTTGAAAGCCGAACGCGAACAGGGAATTACGATTGACGTGGCATACCGCTACTTTTCAACCAACAAACGTAAGTTTATCATTGCCGATACTCCGGGACACGAACAGTATACCCGTAATATGATTACCGGCGGTTCGACAGCCAATCTGGCCATCATTCTGGTGGATGCCCGTACGGGCGTGATTACTCAGACCCGACGCCACACTTATCTGGTGTCTCTGCTGGGTATCAAACACGTGGTGCTTGCTGTCAATAAAATGGACTTGGTGGAATACAGCCAGGAGGTATTCAACAAGATTGCCAATGAATACCGCTCTTTTGCTGAACCGCTGGATATTCCGGACATCACCTGTATCCCTCTTTCGGCATTGAAGGGAGACAATGTGGTTGAAGGTTCTGAAAACATGAAATGGTATACCGGCAAACCGCTATTGGAACATATCGAAACCGTACATATCGGCAGCGACAAGAATTTCGAAGATTTCCGTTATCCGGTGCAGTATGTATTACGTCCGAATCTTGACTTCCGCGGATTCAGCAGCACAGTAGCTTCCGGCATCGTACGCAAAGGAGACGAGGTCGTTGCCCTGCCTTCCATGAAACGGTCGCGCGTGAAATCAATCGTGACTTACGATGGTGAGCAGGACTTTGCATTCCCGCCGCAGGCCGTGACCCTGACGCTGGAAGACGAGATTGATATCTCCAGAGGCGAAATGCTGGTACATCCTGACAACCTGCCTATCATGTCGCGCAACTTCGAAGCCATGCTGGTGTGGATGGATGAAAAACAAATGGACCCGGAAGAACAGTTCTTTATCAAACAGACCACCAATCTGGCTCGCGTGAAAATTGACAAAATCCGGTATAAGGTGAATGTCAATACCATGGAGCAATCTCCCAGCGAGGCTTTAGAGCTGAATGAAATTGCACGGGTTGTACTGAGCACCGGAAAACCGCTCTTTTTTGATCCGTATAAAAAGAATAAAAGTACGGGAGCCTTTATCCTGATTGACCCGATTACCAACAACACCTGCGCTGTGGGTATGATTATTGACAAGGTTGATATGAAAGACATTAAGGAAATGGATGTCCCAGAAATCCACCTTTCAAAATTAGGCATTGGCGAAGAACATTTCGAAGCCATCGAAAAAGTGGTGAGAGAATTGGACAGACAGGGCGTTGCGGTGAAATTGATTAAAGATTAGTATTATGGGATTACTTGAATTTCAGAAATTACCGGTCAACACGTTAGTCGGAGCAGACTGGAAAACATTTAAGGAAATTACCAAAGGACAAAAAATAGAGAAGGGCTATAAAACCAAATATTGTCTGACCAAAAGCGTATGCTGGCTGCTCAGTTCGTTGCACAACATTCAAGACCGCCGTTATAACAAACGGCTGAAAGATATGGCCGTAAATATGGAACCGGTATTCATATTAGGACACTGGCGTAGCGGAACGACTTTTGTGCACAATGTGCTTGCGCACGACAAACACTTCGGGTATACCACTACGTATCAGACCGTATTTCCCCATATCATGATGTGGGGACAACCGTTCTTCAAAAAAACAATGGCTTGGCTGATGCCGGACAAACGACCGACGGACAATATGGAGTTGAATGTCGATTTGCCGCAAGAGGAAGAATTTGCCCTATCCAACATGATGCCCTACTCCTACTACAATTTCTGGTATCTGCCACAGAATATGCTGGATTACTGCGACCGATACCTGACTATGGAAAAATCAACCGAAGAAGAACGACGCATCTTTAAAGAGACATTTATCAAAATGATGAAAATCTCTTTATGGAATACAAACGGAACACAATTCCTTTCCAAGAACCCTCCCCATACCGGAAGAATCCGGGAGATTCTGGAGATGTTCCCCAATGCCAAGTTTATTTATCTGATGAGAAATCCGTATACGGTGTTCGAGTCGACTCGCAGTTTCTTCAATAACACCATCATTCCGCTGCAGTTACAGAAGATTACTCCGGAACAGATGGAATCAAATATTCTGGAAATATACAGCCGTCTGTATCACCGGTATGAACAAGAAAAAGCTTTGATTCCGGAAGGCAACCTCATAGAAATCAAATTCGAGGATTTTGAGGCCAATGCCATCGAAATGACCGAAAAGATTTACAAGACTCTGAATATCCCCGGTTTTGAAGAGGCAAAGGCTGACATTACAGCCTATCTTGACAAGAAAAAGGGGTATAAGAAAAATGCCTATAAATACGAACCGCGCACAGTGGAGCTTGTTGAAAAACATTGGGACTTCGCCCTCAAGCAATGGGGGTATTCTATAGATAAACATTAAAAAAGGGGCTAAGCCCCTTTTTTTATACGATTACATTGGTCACACGGTTTACTGTAACGAGAGTCCCCTGCTCATCCCTTATTTCCACTTCAACGACATGAGTGCGTCTGCCCCGATGAATAAACCTTCCGTGCGCAATGACGTATGTTCCTTTTGCCTGTTTCATGTGATTGCCGTTTACCTCTATACCGAAAACATTAAAACGTTGTTCCTTGGGAACAGACATAGAACTTAAGGCCCCTCCCACAGTCTCGGCCAATGCCATATTCGCTCCTCCATGCAAAGCGCCGTCCGGACGTCGTGTGCGGTGGTCTATCGGCATCTTTACATCCAGCCACCCCTCTCCGGCAGCGATGAACTCCATTCCTAAATTGTCAACCAGAGTATTGCGACAAAACTCTGTCAGTTGTTGTAAGTATTCTTCCATGAATATTTCTCCTTGATTATCTCTAAAATTATTCTCCCAAAGATAGAACTTTATTTATAAAATATGCCTACATTTGTCTATATAGAAAAACTTACAATAAACACTATGACACCATTAAAAGAAGGCGATAAAGCACCTTTTTTCAAAGGTCTGAATCAGAATGGCCAAGAGATAAGTTCGGATGACTTCAAGGGGAAAAATCTCATCCTCTACTTCTATCCCAAAGACAACACTTCCGGATGTACAGCAGAGGCATGTAACCTGAACGAGAATTATGATACTCTGACACAGAAAGGTTACGAAGTTATCGGAGTCAGTCCCGACAGCACGACATCACATCAAAAGTTCATCGCTAACCTCTGCCGAATCATAATCATACAAATTAAATGAGACGATCGGACATCTCTCTCT
>CAKVCR010000182.1 GCA_934725835.1 uncultured Odoribacter sp. | reverse complement strand
GAATGGGGTTCTGTAGTTGCACTTTCTTATGTTGCTGCACAACGTACAATGTTTGAATATAACGATATGGCTGATGCTAAAGCTATGTTGGAATCTATTGCGCGAAGTTTTGGATATATATATGGTCGTGAAAAGAAAATACGAGTGAATACAATTTCTCAATCTCCAACGATGACAACCGCAGGTAGTGGAATTAAGGGGTTTGATTCGTTGGTTGACTTTGCAGACCGTATGTCTCCTCTTGGAAATGCTAATGCTGAGGAATGTGCTAATTATTGTGTGGTATTATTCTCTGATTTGACGAGAAAAGTAACAATGCAAAACTTGTATCATGATGGAGGTTTTTCTAGTATGGGAATGAGTTATCGGGCAATGCACCAGTATAATAAGAGTTTTGAAACAGAAGAGAAATAATAATTTAATAGATTTTGCCAATTATCCGACATGAGATGAGGAATTTCCTATGGATAATTGTAGGATATTCTTCATTGTTATTTTAGAATCAAGGGTATGTATTTATTTTTTGATACAGAAACTACCGGTTTACCCAAACGCTGGAACGCACCAATCACAGACATTGACAATTGGCCAAGATTGGTGCAATTAGCTTGGATAACCTATGATAATCAGGGAAATATGATTGATTGTCGGGATGTGATTATTCGTCCTGATGGGTTTGTAATACCTCCGGAAGTGTCAAGAATGCATGGAATAACGACATTGATGGCGCAAGAAGAAGGAATTTCTTTGCAAGAGGCGATGGAAGAGTTCGCTAAACAAATTGATTCTGCAGAATTGTTGATAGGACATAATATTAGTTTTGATGAATGTATTGTTGGTGCAGAATTTGAGCGTTTGCGTATGATGACAACTTTATTTTTAAAACCTAAATGTTGTACAATGCGTAGTGCTACTAACTATTGTAAATTGCCTGGTAAAAAGGGATTTAAGCCTCCTAAACTTATCGAATTGCATAATATATTGTTTGGAGAAGGCTTTGATAATGCTCACAATGCTTTGGCTGATGTAGAGGCTACAGCAAGATGTTTTTGGGAATTGTTAAGAAGAGGAATCCCTCTTAGAAGTTAAAGATTATATAATGGCTAAGAATTCGAATTTTAATGAAAATAAGGTTGTAAATAATTTACAGGCAGAATATGGGAAAATGCCGCCTCAAGCAATTGATTTGGAAGAAGCGGTCTTAGGTGCTTTGATGTTAGAAAGGGATGCCTATGCAATGGTGGGCGAGATGTTAAAAGCTGATGTCTTTTATAAAGATATACATCAGCGAATTTTCCGTGCCATACAAAGATTGTGTGCGAATGATGAGCCTGTAGATTTATTGACTGTGAGTGAAGCTTTAAAACAGAGCGGAGAATTAGAAATTGTGGGAGGATATTATTATCTGTCTCAACTCACCTCACGAGTCGCTTCTGCTGCACATATAGAGTTCCATGCAAGAATTATCATTCAGAAATATCTGCAACGAAAATTGATAGGAATCTGTACAGAATTGCAAGAATTGGCTTATGATGATGCAACAGATGTATCGGATTTAATAGACAAAGCTCAAAAGTCTATGTTTGATATCGCTGATGGAAATATCAAGAAAGATACAGAAGAGATTGCTCCTATCATAGATGAAGCTATTAAAGGTATTCAGATGGCTGCTTCGAAGCCTGATGGCATAAATGGTGTGCCATCTGGTTTTGTTGCTTTGGATGAAATGACAGCAGGTTGGCAACCTTCCGATTTGGTGATTATTGCAGCACGTCCAGCTATGGGTAAAACAGCCTTTGTATTGTCAATGGCAAGGAATATGGCTGTGGTTCATAAACAATGTGTTGCAATTTTTTCATTGGAAATGTCTGCTGTTCAATTGGTGAATCGTTTAATTGCCAGTGAAACAGAGTTAGCCTCAGAAAAACTAAAGACAGGACGTTTGACTGATTTTGAGTGGCAACAATTGCATAGTCGTATAAAGGCATTGGTAGAAGCTCCAATTTTGGTTGATGATACTCCCGCATTGTCTATTTTTGAATTAAGGGCTAAATGTCGCCGTTTAAAACAAAAACATAGTATACAAGTATTGATTATCGATTATTTGCAGTTGATGACAGCCGGAGCTGATATGAGAGGTAATCGAGAACAAGAAGTGAGTATGATTTCACGACAATTGAAAATTATTGCTAAAGAGTTAAGTATTCCTGTGATGGCATTGTCTCAGTTAAATCGAGGTGTAGAGTCTCGTCCTGATAAAAAGCCGATGCTTTCAGATTTACGTGAATCTGGTTCAATTGAGCAAGATGCAGATATGGTAATGTTTATTCATCGTCCTGAAAAATATGGTATAGAAACTGATAATGTAGGTAACTCGCTGAAAGGTATAGCTACTATTATTATAGCAAAACATCGTAACGGAGCTGTAGGAGAGGTGAACTTACGTTTTAGGGCAGAATTAACTCGCTTTGAAAACTTAGACAGTTCATCTCCTTTTGCATCAACGTCTATAATGGACGATGTAGTTACACAAACGTTTAGTTCAAAAATGAACGATGAATCAATGCCTGCATTGAGCCAAGAACTGGATAATTTGCGTGGAAGTTTTGACTCTGGTGATAACATGGGTGAAGCTCCGTTTTAAGAAGTTTGATTAAAAGATAATGTAATTATATTATGAAAGCTAAGTTGTTGTTTTTATTGAAGTATTATCTATTTTGGATTTTATTATCTGTAGTAGCAAAGATTATTTTTTTGTTATATCAATGGCAAGATTCAACAACATTAACAATAATGGATACCTGTAATATAATCGGTAAAGGCTTGTCTTTGGACTTATCCTTGGGTGGTTATATAATGATGCTTTCCTCTGTTATTATGGCATTGTCGTGTATTTTAAATCAGAAAATTATTCGATTGATTTATTCCGTATTGACAATATTTTGTTTGATGTTTTTTACGGTTGTAATGACTGTTGACTTGGAGCTTTTCAAAAATTGGGGTTATCATATTGATACCACACCTTTAATGTATTTAAAAACACCTAAAGAGGCGATGGCATCAACACCAATATGGTTGATAATCTCTTTAATAATTTTCATGTTTGTATTCTTTTTAAGTGCATGGAGAATTTTCAGAATATGGATATTACCAACTTTGCATTATGAATTCAGCAGTTATCGCACTATTCTATTGTACTTAATTATCGGAGGATTGATGTTTTTACCCGTAAGAGGAGGGATTAATGTTGCTCCGTTGAATAGCAGTTTTGTTTTTTTTCATGCAACTAATATGTATGCTAATCAAGCTGCTATTAATCCTGTTTGGAATTTTGTTTATGAGTTGATGCATAAAAAGAAATTGGACAAAACTTATTCTTTTATGTCTGAAGAGCAGGCTTTGCAGATAATAACACAAGCTGAGCGTACAGAAGGCGACTTCCCTCGTTTGTTAAAAACAGAACGTCCTAATATTGTATTTCTCTTGTTGGAAAGTTTTACTGCTAATGCAATTGAGGTGTTAGGAGGATTGGCAGATGTTACACCAAATTTGAATGCTTTAGCAAAAGAGGGTGTTCTGTTTTCTAATATCTATGCTACAGGTTCTCGCTCAGACCGAGGCATGGTGGCAGCTATCAGTGCGCTTCCTTCTAATCCGTCTGTAGCCTTGATTAAGTATCCGAACAAAATAATGAATTATCCATGCTTTCCGAAAGATCTGGAAAAGGTAGGGTACTCAACTTGCTATTATTATGCTGGAGATATTAATTTTGGAAGTTTCCGTTCTTATGTAACGATGAGTTTTCAGGATATGGTGACAGAGGATGATTTTTCAGGAGAAGCGATAGATAATCGTTTTAAGTGGGGTGTGCATGATGAATATATGTTTGAAAAATTATTTGAAGATATATCAAAGGCAAAGCAACCTTTTATGTACATGGCATTTAATATGAGTAGTCATGAACCTTTTACTGTTCCTGGAGAGGTAAAGTTCCCTGGGAATGATATTGAACATATGTTTATGAATGCCATTCATTATAGTGATAAGTGCATCGGTAAATTTATAAATAAGTGTAAAGAATCAGGACTATGGAATAATACACTTTTTATCTTGATGGCAGACCATGGAACACGCCATATTAAACATGTAGATCCTAATATGCCTGAAGCTTATCATATACCTTTATTGTTGACAGGTGGGGCATTAAGTATTCAGGATACAATAATTCCTAAAATTGGTTCCCAAACGGATATGATAGCTACCGTATTGGCTCAATTAGGTATAGATTATTCTGGTTATAGATACAGTCGCAATTTATTGTCTACACTCGCATTTCCTTTTGCTTTTTATTCATATCCTAATGCTGCTGCTGTTATTTCAGATGATGGATTGTCTGTATTAAATTTACAGAGCAAACAGTTTATTGTGGGAGATACTCTTTCAAAGAATAAGGAATTACTTCAGGCATATTTACAGGAAGTGACAACAGTATTAAAATAGTGATAACAGGTCGAAGTCCAATACGTCCTGGGTAACCGATATATCCTTGCCCACGACTAACATATAAGTATCGATTCCCTTCTTGATATAAACCATCATACTCTGGATAGATATACTTTGCCAGACTCCATTCCTTTTGACCGATTTGTATGCCAGACTGCATGGCATGAGTATGACCAGAAAGCATTAATGAGATAGGAGAGGATAGCACTTCGGCTCTCCAATGAGAAGGATCGTGAGACAGTAAGATGATACTTTGTTGGTCATTTAGACCATTTAAAGCGCTTTGTAAGTCTCCGTAACGTGGGAAAGGTGGTTTGCCCCAATTCTCAACTCCAGCTAGCCATAAAGTGTCTCCTTGTCGTGTAATAGGCACGTGATTATTATTTAGCATTTTAAAATCTATAGTCTCCATATTGTGATAAAAACGCTTTAAATTATATTCTTTGGCTGCTTCATTGGTCCAATGTACATAATCTCCATAATCGTGATTGCCAGTAACAGCATATTTCCCATATGGTGCTTTTAATTGTTTTAATATAGGAATCCAATAATGCATTTCATCTGCAAAGTTGTTTACCATATCGCCGGTGAAAACGATTAAATCTGGTTGTAATGAATTGACTTTATGAACTAATAGCTCTATCCCTTTATAACTTTTTCCATAGCTTCCTAAATGAATATCTGATAGTTGTACTATTTTAAAATTTTCAAAATTATGGGGTAGATTATTTATGGGAACCATCACTTTGTCTACCTTATAGTTATAACGTCCCCATGTGATACCATATAACAAAAATATAAAAGATAAAACCATTATACTTCCAGCAATGAAACGCAAAGTATAAAATATTTTAGGTGCTGATTTTTTGAAGCAGTTTCCTATACTTTTTATAAATATATAAAGCAGTTTGGGTACATAAAATAATGTAACAACTCCGAATAATTTCCCTATCCAGAAATAGCTTTCTGGATCTTTGATTTTAGATATGGAGAAATGGAGCAATAATATGGAGGTAATGAAGAATAGCGTTTGAAAAACATGGAGTGATAATAGCCATCTTTTTTTGATTAATTTTCTGTGTTGTAGGTAAAATACAGTGTCTGTCAAAATTATGAAGATAACTCCAATTATAAACGCAGTGCTGCTACTTTTCATATTGTACGTATATTGACAATTAATCTTGAATGCAAAAAATAAATTTCGCCGATTATGTTTTTTATATCCGGCGAAATTTATTTTTTATATCACTAGTCTTTAGAATAATCCAGAGATATGTCCGTCTTCGTCAATATCAATATTCTCTGCAGCAGGCTTATCTGGCAAACCAGGCATACGCATGATGTCTCCTGTAATCGGGATAACAAAGCCAGCTCCAGCAGCGATTTCAATTTGTCGCACTGTAACGACAAAATCTTTGGGGCGTCCTAATAATTTAGGATTATCGGACAGTGATTTTTGTGTTTTGGCAACGCATACTGGTAATTTATCCAGTCC
>CAKVCR010000181.1 GCA_934725835.1 uncultured Odoribacter sp. | reverse complement strand
ACCTCAACTCAAAAAGCTATCACAGAGGTCAAATTATATAGTAATCATACCGGATTTGACAATTATCCAGACTACACATTCTCCGACCGCACCAAATATTTCGAACCGGCAACTGCCACGCTTTTTGAAGGGAATACTGATAGTAACGGAAATTTCGAATTTAATACTCAGAAGATTAAAACAGAAAATGCTCCAGGATTACTGAATGCCATTTTTACAACACGCGTATTTGAAAACAGTGGAGACTTTAGCATCAGTTCTCAAAGAATTTTATATTCCCCCTATTCTCAATATGTAGGAATAAAACTTCCGTCTACTGAAGATGGAGACAATTGGTATTCAACGAAATCACCTCTCCGCATACAAGGAGTGACAGTTTCTCCTATGGGAGTTTTAAATGGGAACACTCCTATACAAATCGAGGTTTATAAACTCAACTGGCGCTGGTGGTGGGATGCAGAGGATGAGCATTTAAGTTCATATATCAATCGGGAATACAGTAAAAGTATCATAAATACTACCGTTTATGCAACAAACGGCAAATTCTCTACGGACTTAAACATCTCAGAACACGGCAGATACTTCATACGAGCAACAGCCCCCTCCGGCCATACCACAGGAGTAATAGCTTATATGGGCAGTTGGGAAGATAACGCTAACGAAGAAACTGCAACCATGCTACGCCTCAGTACAGATAAAGAGAACTATAAAGTCGGTGAAACCATCCGAGTTCAAATTCCATCCGTCGCAGGTGCAGTTGCTATTATCAGCCTTGAAAATGGCAAAACCGTCAGTGATATCCGCCGCATACCATTAACATCCGATAAAACAACAACTTTTGAAATCAAGGCTACCAGTGATATGTGTCCCAATACCTATATTGCAGTATCTCTGGTACAGCCCCACAGTTCCCGTGACAACGACCGGCCAATGCGCATGTATGGCGTAGTCAATGTCAACATAGATGATCCAGCTTTACGTTTAAATCCGGAAATAAAAATTGCCAAAGAACTTCAACCCGGAAAAAAATTCACGGTTGAGGTAAAAGAAAAGACAAATAAAGCGATGAACTATACAATTGCAATTGTCGATGAAGGTCTGTTGTCTCTCACCGCTTTCCGCACTCCGGAACCATTTTCTGCATTTTATGCCCGTGAAGCTTTAGGAGTAAAAACGTGGGATTTCTATGATTTCATTTACGGAGCGTACGGAGCCCGCCTTGACAAAGCATTTGCAGTTGGAGGAGATGAAAGCCTTAAAGAGATTCAGGACGAAAAGACTAACCGTTTTAAATCAGTCGTTCTATTTGCCGGTCCTTTTTCATTAAAAACAGGAGCTACCGGCAAGCATACTTTCCAAATGCCGGAATACATCGGAGAGGTACGCACAATGGTCATTGCTGCCAGCAATGGGAAATATGGATCGGTTGCTGCTAACAGTCAAGTAAATAAACCATTAATGGCAAGCATATCATTACCACGCGTACTAACCCCCGGAGATATCACAGATATTCCAGTAACCATTTTTGCTTTAAAAGACCATATCCGTGATGTCAGAGTCAGTATGACATATGATGATAAAATCACCATGATAGACGGCAACACCCGTACGGTTAGATTTGATAAAAAAGGCGAGCAGGTGGTCTATTTCAAAGCCAAAATCAACAAAAATATCGGCACGTCGTCTATCAGTGTGTCAGCAAAAGCAGACAATGAAGAAGCCATTGTTACCGAAAATGTGGAGATACGTATTCCTAATCCTCGTATTACACACATTGAAGAAAAAGAAATCAAAGCAGGCGAAAACATATCCTTCGACCAAAAAATCACAGGCTATGCACCAACTTCCATGGTAGAGATATCAACTATTCCGGCGTTAAACATAGAGCAACGTCTTGCTTATTTATTGGAATATCCACACGGCTGCTTAGAGCAAATAACTTCCAAGGCATTTCCTCTGTTATCACTGCCAACACTGCTCTCTCTATCAGCAGAACAACTACTACAAGCAGAGTCTAATGTCCGTGATGTTATCCGTAGCCTTCCCAACTACCAAACCAGTGATGGAGGTCTTGCATATTGGCAAGGAGGGAAACACATATCCGAATGGGCTACAACATATGCTGTACAATTCATGATTTCAGCGATACAATCAGGATATACAATTCCCGAACAGTTTCTACAAAATGCCATTACTTATTTAAAACGCACTTGTAATGTCTGGCATCGCACAGAACCCTGGGAACAACAAGAACAGGCATACCGTCTATACGTCTTGGCGTTAGCCGGTCAACCTGATTTGGCAGCAATGAACCGTATGAAAGAAACACAATTACAACGACCTACCAGTACTTGGCTACTAGCTTCCGCATACGCTCTTTGCCAACAAAAAGAGATTGCCAACAATATGATTCGCAATCTTTCACAAGAAGTTGCACCATACCGGGAAACCGGCAGAACGTATGGCTCCACAATCCGCGATAATGCCTTGATACTACAATCCATGGTCACCTTAGACAGACGCCAGGATGCCTATCGCATGCTTGAAAAAATATCCAAAACCATCGGTTCTAATGCTTGGTGTAGCACACAAGAAACTGCCTTTGCCCTACACGCTGCAGCACTATACGTCAATAAATATTTAGGGCAGCAACAAGGTGTGCAGGCAACCATCACGACCAAGCAAGGCAAAAAAGAAATTCGTAGCGAAAAAACTGTTTGGCAATTACCACTTACACTTCAAAATGGACAGATCAATGCAACAATCCACAATGATGGGCAAGGAGTATTATTCGCTCGCAGCATAACAACCGCTACATCCTTAGACCCCATAACAGAAAGAGTTTCATCCGGACTCTCCATGCAAGCCAATTATTACGATAGCAAAGGTATACTCATCAGTAGTGACGCTATTCAACAAGGAGAAGATATTACTATAGAAATAACCATAAAAAATACAGGATTGACCGGGACCTATCAAGAATTAGCACTAAATTATCTTGTTCCTTCCGGATTTGAAATCATCAATGAACGTCTTACTGGCAACATATCCATGCCAGGCGCAGATAATTTTGATATTCGAGACGACCGTTTCTATGTTTATTTCAGCCTACAACAAGGAGAAACAAAAACCTTCCGATTCCGCTGCAATGCAGCCTTCAGTGGTGAGTTTATGCTTCCTGCAATACAATGCTCGGCAATGTATGACAATAGCATCCAAGCAATTGTTCCCGGAGGAAAAATTACCATACAATAAAATTTAGGGGGAGTCCATTGGCTCCCCTAAATTCAAAAAACATAAATTAATTCATTCGCATTACATGCTCATCATTGGCATAGCAACAACTTTCTTCTTTTTACCACTTGTCATTTCATCTAATTTATCCATCAAAGCCTTACCACGCAAATTCTTTGCTGCTATTTTACCATCCTTATCCAATACTAAAATATAAGGGATTCCTGAAAACTGATACAGTTTCATAACATCTTTACCGGCTTTAGGTGCTTGAGCCTGTTTCCACGGCATATTTTCTTCTTTCAGCGCTTTTCTCCAAGCTGTTCCATCTTTATCAATAGATACACTGAAGAACTCTACTCCTTTATCATGATATGTCTTATAAGCCTCTTTTAAATGAGGGATTTCCTGACGACAAGGCCCACACCACGATGCCCAAAAATCCAATACAAGAATCTTTCCCTTGAAATCTTGGGGGCCCAAATTCTTCTTGCCGTCTGGAGTCGGATATGAAAATTCAGGAGCCACATTACCCTCAGCCATGCGCTCTCTCAGTGCTTTTGCTTCTGCTCTGTCAGCCTTGAACTTCAACAACGGTGCATAATTCGGATTCTTAGCTTCCAACTTAGCTAAAACTTTTTCAACCAATGCAGTATTTTCATTTCCTCTCAACATTGACAATACAGCCAACACACTATTGCGATTAGCGTAATGTTCTGCCAAATATTTAATCCTAGCTAAAGACTCTTCTCCCAACATGTCATAAAAATTAGCAGATACTTGTTGTTTTGACTGCTCATCAATCCCTTGAATTCTATACACTCCTTGAGAAATTCCAATCATCAACTGATATCCACGATAACCATCCCAATTCATTAAATTCATCAACTCATTGTTCGGACCACCGTTAATATGTACGTAAGGGGGATTTTTTATAACAATTCTTGCAGTATCCTTACCACGAAAATTAATTTCCAAATCTTCATCTTCTGCCCAAAACTGCACGCTCTGCCATTTCTGACAATCCAGTGTATAAACTCCCGGACGATTAACCTTCATTTTAAACTCATACGTTCCATCAGGTTTCACATCACATGAATCCAAAATTGTCTTATCAAAACCATTTCTTTCAATAATTTCCATTTTAAAACGATTCTCGGGAAACTGCACTTTACCCTTGATTGTAATTGTTTTCTGAGCAGAAACAGCACCTGCTCCGAACAACAGACAAACACTTAACACTAAACCTAATAATTTTTTCATACTGATTATTTAAAAATTGAATACTTTATCTTCTCTTTTCCTTCCAAGGATTTTGCAAACTTACAGCTAATTCTTCAAAGAATTTTCTGTAAGACATCATGCAGACTTTCCCTTCGGCTTCTTTTTTCGCAGATTCAGCAGCTGCATTAACAAACCATTGAGCAGCCTGTTTTCTATACACATCATTTTTACATAGTTGGTCAACACGTAACCCCCAATTAAATAGTTGCATATCTCCAACACCTCCATTCTTTAACTGTTCACTTCCCAATGAAATATAAGTTTTCCAATCACCTATTTTTTCTGCATTAGACATCTTTGCATTAACAATAATACCCTCTTGATCTTGAACATCTGTTTTCTTCAAGCGCTTTACATATTTCTTGAAACCTTTTTCATCCAATATATTATGCCCATTTATCTCTTGTACAAAGCCATATGCTCCACGGGTCCATACGCTAGCAATTTTTCTTCTCACTTCCTCTATACCTATACTTTTATAAAACTCTTCCCTATGCTCATAGACATAATTAAATATATTTGCATCTACATCATTGATATATTTAGCAAACATATCCCAATACTCTCGTTCTTTTAATTTAGCTTGCTCCAATGTTGCAAAATATTCCAAACATACCTTTTCAACTTCCTTATCCATATATGCAGCCTCCAATGCCTTCATATAAGCCTCCATGAACTCAGGATTGCGCTCTCCAGCTTCGTACTTTCTCGTCATGATAACCAAGCCTCTTCCCTCCAATGCGTCTTGTCCAGCTTTCAACAAACCAGCCAAATCAGGTCCACCAACAACACAATGCTCCACTTCTCCGGCAGCATTGATAAAATTCAACGTCGGATAAGCTTTCACTCCATATTTGTCCTTCAACATCTTGCCCTCACCCTTTTCCATATCAAATTTCACATTTACAAACTTCTCGTTAAAGAACTTTGCAGCATCCGGTTCAGTAAATACCTCCTTTGCCAACATCTTACACGGACCGCACCAAGAAGTATAGCAATCCATGAAAATCATTTTGTTCTCTTTCTTAGCTTTTGTCAAAGCCTCCTGCCAAGTCCCTTTTTCAAAAGCGATTCCGACAGCCTGCTTTAAAGCCTCCTCGCCATAGCCTATAAACTCCTTCTCCTCGGTATATCCCCCTGCTATATACACGGGCTTGCCCTTACCGTTCACAAAAATAAAAGCCGGATAACCAGCCACATTAAATTTATCCGCCAATGTTTCATCCTCACCAAAATCAAGTTTCACATTGATAAAATGCTCATTATAGAAATCTGCCACACTATTCAGCGAAAATACATTTTTCACCATCAGCATACAAGGCTGACAATAATCCGTATACGCATCAATAAACACTAATTTATTTTCTTTTGCTGCCTTATTTACAGCCTCTTCGTAAGTCAAATCCTCAAAACGAATAGACCTACTATTATTACGCTTAACTTCAGCAGCCTTTAACGCCTTTTCTCCTGCCGTAAGCAATGTTGTTGGCTCCTTCATCAATATATAAGGG
>CAKVCR010000180.1 GCA_934725835.1 uncultured Odoribacter sp. | reverse complement strand
GTTCTTTCCAATAGACCAGCAGCTGGGATGAGAGCCCATTATATAAAGCGGCAACCCCTTTTACACGGGAACGCTGAGCCTGTTGTTCCGGGGTCTTGGCATCCCTGTAACGACTGTTTCTCGAACGTATACGCACTTCTTCTCCAACACGATAAAATATCACGTTTCCTATTTTGCCACGCAAACCATCCAATAATACTGATTTTCCTATTGCCATAATTTCAGATTAACGATTAGACATACCCAAATATAGCATTTTTAGAAGGCAAATGCAAGTTAAATATTACTTAAAGATAACAGTTGTTATATCTAACATATAGATGTGTTATCTTTGATATGGCTTTGACATATATTTAAGCAAGAGATGAGCGGGATAAAAGACTGAGGGGATTCATCCATCTGAGGCAGGAATAAAAAAATAGCCGGAATCATCTTCCGGCTAACTATATGAGTGATTTATACTTTATTTCTGGTCGTCCCAATCCATGCGTTTGAAGCCTTGTCCCATAATTTCCTGTGCATTCAGAATCATAGTGAAAGCTTTCGGGTCGATATGCTGGATAGCACGCTGGAGGGTAGTCACTTCTTTGCGGTTGACTACTGTCATAATCATCTCTTTCTCCTTACGATTCCACATTCCGTTCACCGGCAGGATTGAACCGCCACGGTGCAGTTCGGAAAGGATATATTGACGGATTTCTTCGGTCTTGTCGGAAACAATAAAGAAGGTTTTGTCGCTGGAATAGCCGCCAATGACGATGTCTATCACCTTACCCATGATGAAGATGGTAATCAACGAATAGAACGGTGTTTTCCAATCCGGGAAGGCAACGAATCCCAATACAACGATAATCAAGTCTACTGTCATCTGCATCATTCCCAACGGACGGCGGGTCAGTTTGTGCAATACGGCTGCCAACACGTCGGTTCCGGCACTGGATGAGCGGCTCTTGAATATCAAACCGGCACCGATACCAATCACGACACCACCAAAGATACAGGCTAACAACACTCCCTCTTTAGCTGAATCGGGATTTGCAATACCTCCTTTTACAAGCTGAAGCGGATCGTGTGCAAATTCTGACGAGTAACCGAATGCATGCTCCAACAGCCAAGGAT
The DNA here is from genome assembly GCA_934725835.1 of uncultured Odoribacter sp. Classification (GTDB taxonomy): domain Bacteria; phylum Bacteroidota; class Bacteroidia; order Bacteroidales; family Marinifilaceae; genus Odoribacter. The sequence continues at coordinate 4,930 of CAKVCR010000180.1, read as the reverse complement.
AGCCATCAGCAAACAACGCTACCAACCAGAAACATACAAAGGTACGGAATCCGAAGTCACGCCCCAAGATCTTAAAGCCGATTAAACTCAACGGCAAGTTGAAACACAATGCTGCCATACCAATCGGGAAGCCCAGTTTCCAATTCAAAATGGTGGAAATACCATAAATACCTCCCGGAACAATCTGGTAAGGAGTCATAAAAAAAGTGTAGCCTAACGCTATCACCATCGAACCCAAAAGCAGTGTGCTCCAAGTCCTAAACCACTGCGCTGAAAAAATCTTTTCCTTGTAGAAAGAAGGTTTTGTAACATTCATGATATAAAAAAAATTAAATCTTCAATTCGGGCGCAAAGATACCAAGGTGTTTAATCATAAAACATGACAAATGTCATAAATCAGACCTCTTTCATTGTTATTTTAAAAAATGTATCTTTGCAATTGTATATCGAGAAAAATAATTAGATTTGCACAAATTTTTGACAAATGTGCAAATTAAACCATTGCACGACTGTCTATGAAAACAAAATTGAGTAGGACAAAGAGTAAGATTATACTTGTTGCAAAGGCTCTCTTTGCTGAAATGAGTGTTTATAAGGCTACGATGAACGATATTGCCAATGCTGCAAAGATAAGCAGGCGTACCTTATATATGCATTTCAAAAGCAAAGACGAAATTTTCAAACAGGTTGTTGAAAATCAGGTGGACAATATCACAGCGAAACTACAGAAAGCTGCGGATTCAAAACTTCCTCCCGACAGGAAATTGAAACTGTATATTCTGGCTCGCTTCAATGTAGTGGACAATCTGGTTCGTTACAACAAGTATCTGAGGTATGATTTTATCTTCTATAACCTACGCATAGAGCAGTTAAGGAAGAGGATTGACGTAAAGGAAAGACAATTGTTGTCTTGTATCCTGCAGGACGGCAAGGATATGGGAATTTTCAATATAAATGATCCGTCATCATTCGCCAAAACGTTATTGGTCATGTTCAAAAGCCTGGAGCAACCGTTTGTCATTATCAGCAACAGGAAACGGAACTACCAATCGCTGAGGGAATACGTCGACCTGTTGTTTAACGGCATATTAAATAAGGAAACACAATAATAATGCTATAGACAATGGAGTTGTATATTAACAAATTGAGTCACTATTTACCCGGGAATGTTGTTCCAAATAGTTATTTTAAGGAAGTAAACGGGCTGGATGACGAATGGATTTATTCCCGCACAGGTATCAAGAACCGGAGCAAAGCCGGAAAAGACGAAAACACCAACACTATGGGTATCAAGGCTGTGGATATTGCAGTCAAAGATTTGCCCTACCCCATTGAAGATGTCGATTTGATTGTCACTGCCACTTATTCACCATACGACACTGTCGCTACCCCTTCGCACATGGTGCAAAGACGCTATCATATTGAAAATGCCAAATGTCTGACAGTTTCTTCTGCCTGTTCTTCATTTATCAATGCCATGGAGATTGTCCAGGGATATTTTGCCATGGGAAAAGCAACAAAAGCATTGGTAATCGGTTCTGAACACAATACAGGATATGCTAACGAAGCAGACCCGCAAAGCGGTCACCTGTGGGGTGACGGTGCTGTTGCACTGTTTGTCTCTGCACAAAATTGCAGCGGTCACGACCCTCGCATCGTGGATATCTACACCCACGGATTGGGACATATCGGCAAGGCTGCAGAAGCTGTATATTTGCGTCCCCAACACGGCGGTATCGGCATGCCGGAAGGCAGAGACGTATTTGTAAATGCATGCCACTATATGGTGGATGCTCTGGAACATGTCACCCGCAGCTATGGAAAAACAGTGCAGGACTTGACTTGGATTTCTTCCCATCAGGCCAACCAACGTATTATCAAGACTATCTCGAAACAGACTGATATTCCGGAGGAACGCTTCCTGATGAATATTGAACAACGAGGCAACACCGGCAGCCCCAGCTGTACGATTTCCCTGTCGGAGAATATTGACAAAATCAAAGAAGGCGATTTGGTAGGTCTCACTGTTTTTGGCGGAGGTTATTCCTGCGGAGCCATGTTGCTGCAATTTTAATCAAGAATTTTTTTCCACATTTTTATGCATATATTGGAAGGGAATAAATTTTCTCTTCCATTTTTTTTTATTTTTACAAAACAAGAAAAAGCATTATTTTTGTCTGCAAACACCTACGCAATATGAAATATACTATTCTCATTTTATTGCTCACGCATTTCTTTGCGGTATGCGGACAAGAGCAATCTACTAAGATATATATACCCATCAACCAAGGGTGGACGTTTTCAGAAGCCGGAAGCGGCAAATGGATGGATGCCGTTGTTCCGGGAACTATACACCAAGATTTAATCAGACATAAGCTGTTGCCCGACCCCTTTTACGGATTGAATGAAGGAAAAATTCAGTGGGTGGAAAACAGGGACTGGGTTTATAAGACCGACTTTACCCTGACTCCCGAACAAATTGCCAAAGAGGGAGCTAACCTCGTTTTTGAAGGTCTGGATACTTATGCCGATGTCTATCTGAACGGCTCTCTTATTTTAAGGAGCGACAATATGTTTGTCGGGTATACAGTGCCGGTGAAGGAGGTATTGCACACCGGCAAAAATCGTTTGCAGATATTGTTCCACTCTCCCATTAGGCAGACATTGCCTCAGTGGGAAACCAACGGATTTGAATACCCTGCCGACAATGACCATTCCGACAAGCGGGTAAGTATTTTCAGCAGAAAAGCTCCCTATAGCTACGGTTGGGATTGGGGCATTCGCATGGTGACAAGCGGTGTGTGGCGTCCCATTACCCTAACGTTATTTGATGTGGCGACCATTGACGACTACCACGTAAAACAACTTACACTGACTGATGAGGTGGCTGCAATTTCCAATCGACTGGAAGTAAACAGCATCACAGCCAAGCCGATTGATGTCACGGTAAAAATCAGCTGTTCCGTCAATAACCGAACTGTACAGACCGTCAGCCGCCACATAAAATTGCAACCGGGACGGAATCAGGTGGAAATTCCGTTTGAAATTCTGAAACCGGAACGGTGGATGCCAAACGGATGGGGGAAACCGACATTGTATAATTTTACAGCCCGCATAATCAGCGATTCGCAAATTGTAGCAGAGGAGACCAAACGTATCGGACTGCGCACAGTGAAGGTTGTAAATGAAACCGATGCCCATGGCGAGTCGTTCTATTTTGAGGTGAACGGCATACCGATGTTTGCCAAAGGCGCCAACTATATTCCTTCAGACGCCATGCTGCCGGCTGTAACGGCAGAACGCTACAACAAACTGTTCCGCGATATCAAGGAGGCAAACATGAACATGATACGAGTATGGGGAGGCGGTGTTTATGAGGACGACCGTTTTTATGATTTGGCAGACGAAAACGGTATTCTGATATGGCAGGACTTTATATTCGGTTGCACCACTTATCCTGCCGACCCGGCTTTTTTAAAACGAGTGGCAGAGGAAGCAGAATACAACATCAAGCGTCTGCGCAATCATGCCAGCCTGGCCATGTGGTGTGGCAATAACGAGATTTTGGAAGGCATCAAATATTGGGGCTGGCAATCCCGCTTTGCTCCGGAGGTGTATCGGCAATTTCTGCACGACTACCGCAAATTGTTCCAAGAACTACTCCCGGCTCAGGTGGAAAAATTCGATAAAGGAAGATTTTATGTACATTCATCGCCCTATTTTGCCAATTGGGGACGTCCGCATTCCTGGGGTACAGGTGACAGTCACAATTGGGGCATCTGGTATGGTCAAAAACCATTTGAATCGACTGATACAGAGCTTGGACGATTTATCAGCGAATTTGGATTCCAGGCATTTCCTGAAATGAAAACCATTGCCACTTTCGCTGCTCCGGAAGACTATCGGTTAGAATCCGACGTCATGAATGGTCACCAGAAAAGCAGCACCGGCAATAGTCTGATTAATACCTACATGGAAAGGGATTATATCGTACCGGAGAAATTTGAGGATTTTGTATATGTCGGTCTGGTGCTTCAGGGACGCGGCATCCGTCATTGCATTGAAGCCCAACGCCGAAATCGCCCCTATTGTATGGGCACACTCTACTGGCAACTGAACGACAGCTGGCCCGTTGTTTCCTGGTCGAGCATCGACTACTACGGCAACTGGAAAGCTCTCCACTATCATGCCAAACAGGCATTTGCTCCAGTATATGCCAATGTCATGTCCATTAACGACACTCTTGCCGTGTATCTTTTTTCCGATTTTCTGGAGACTCAAGATGAGCTGATTCTGGAATTACAATTGGTCGACTTCCAAGGTAAAAAAGAGAAAAACTTGAAACTGCCGGTATCCTTACCTGCCAATAGCGTAAAACAGGTGCTCAGCCAGCCGTTAAGCCAATGGATTGCTCCCGAAAAACAATCTGACCGTTTTCTGACAGCCAGATTAAAAGACCGGAAAGGAAACATCCTTACCGAGAATACTCATTATTTTGCACGCACAAAGGATTTAAATCTTCCGAAGGCAAAAATAGAATACAAAACCAGGACTTTTGACGGGCGTTGCGAAATTATATTATACAGCAGGCAATTGGCAAAGGATGTATTTATCCAAGTCCCGATGCAAGGCGCTCATTTCAGTGATAACTTCTTTGACCTGCTACCGGGCGAACGCAGAAAAATAGTCGTCACATCAGCAGCAATCAAGAAAGACAAAACACCGGAAATTACAATTAAACAAATTTGCGACACTTATTAAACCGCCGGCAATGAAACGATATTCCCATTTTTATAAGCTCTGTTGTATAGTCCTCCTATGGACCGGTTGCAGCCAACCGCAAGCAGGGAAAGACTATGCCCAATACGTGAACCCCTTTATCGGCACCGGAGGACACGGACATACGTATCCAGGTGTAGTGGTTCCAAAC